>JAGBGW010000087.1 GCA_017935825.1 Clostridia bacterium | reverse complement strand
TGGCGATCACACCTGCCAGCCACTATGCCACCTCCCGCGAGTCCATCGACCGCGCCATCGGGACCATTGAAAAGGATATGGAGGATCAGGTCAGACGGTTTAAGGAAAACGACCAACTTCTGGAAGCACAGCGACTGGAACAGCGCGTCAGCAACGATATCGAGATGCTGCGCGAGATCGGCTACTGCACGGGTATTGAAAACTATTCCCGCTACTTCGACGGTCGTAACCCCGGCGATGCGCCGTTTACGCTGCTGGACTATCTGCCTGATGATTTTCTACTTTTCATCGACGAATCCCATGTGACACTGCCGCAGGTGCGCGCAATGTTTGCGGGTGACCGTTCGCGCAAAGAGTCCCTTGTCAAATATGGTTTCCGCCTTGATGCCGCCTACGACAACCGTCCCTTGAAATTCGACGAGTTCTGGGAACGGGTAGGGCAGGCTGTATTCGTCAGCGCGACCCCCGGTGACATTGAAAAAAGCACGGGCGCACCCATTGTGGAACAGATCATCCGCCCCACAGGTCTGCTCGATCCCAAGATCATCGTGCGTCCCATCAAAGGTCAGGTGGACGACCTCTATGGCGAGATCATGGGGTGTGTTGAACGGGGCGAGAGAGTGCTTGTCACCACGCTCACCAAGAAAATGGCAGAAAGCCTCACCGACTACTACGTCAATATGGGCGTGCGTGCACGCTATCTGCACAGCGAGATCGATACGCTGGAACGCACGGAGATCCTGCGCGACCTGCGCCTTGGTCAGTACGATGTTCTGATTGGCATCAACCTGCTTCGAGAAGGTCTGGACTTGCCCGAGGTTTCCCTTGTGGCGATCCTGGATGCGGATAAAGAAGGTTTCCTTCGTTCTACAAGGTCTTTGATCCAGACCGTGGGTCGTGCCGCACGAAATGAAAACGGCCGCGTCATCATGTACGCGGACAATATGACTGATTCCATGAACAGCGCCATCTTCGAGACCAACAGAAGACGCGAGATTCAGGAAAAATACAACGAAGAACACGGCATTGTGCCGCGCACCATCAAAAAACAGATTCACGAACTGCTGGAGATCACCAAGCCTGTTGCCGCACCCACGGTGGAAGAGCCGATTTTCGACGGTCTTACGGGCGAAAAACTCATGCAGCAGCTGGAAAAAGAGATGCTGGAAGCCGCAAAGGCCTTGGACTTCGAACGCGCCGCATCGCTTCGTGACCGTCTGTTTGAACTTCGGGAGGGCGTATGAGTGAGATCCATGAGCGTTTCCTGCGCGAGATCGTCGTGCGGGGTGCGCGTGAACATAATTTGAAAAACGTCACGGTGCGCATTCCCCGCGATCAGCTCACCGTCATCACAGGTATCAGTGGCTCAGGGAAAAGTTCCCTTGCCTTCGATACCATCTATGCAGAGGGTCAGCGTCGTTACGTGGAGTCCCTTTCTTCCTATGCCCGTCAGTTTTTGGGGCAGATGGATAAGCCCGACGTGGATTCCATCGACGGTCTTTCGCCTGCCATCAGCATTGACCAAAAGACCACGGGCCGAAATCCCCGTTCCACCGTGGGCACCGTAACGGAGATCTACGACTACCTTCGTTTGCTTTATGCACGCATCGGTGTGCCGCATTGCCCACAGTGCGGTCGTCCCATCACGCCCCAGAGCGTGGATCAGATGATCTCCGTCATCGAGCAGCTGCCTGAGCGCACCCGTATGCAGATTATGGCGCCGTTGATTCGTGGAAGAAAGGGCGAGCATATCAAGCTTTTTGACCAGATGCGAAAAGACGGTTTTGTCCGCGTCCGTGTCGATGGGGAATTGCGCGAGCTTTCCGACGACATCAAGCTGGATAAGAATAAGAAACACAATATCGACGTGGTGGTGGACCGTCTCATCGTTCGTGACGGCATCCGCACCCGTCTTGCAGATTCTCTGGAAACGGCAATGAAGCTTTCCGACGGCATCGCACTGGTGCTGACGGATGATAAGGAAATGCTGTTTTCCCAAAACTATGCCTGCTCCCACTGCAACATCAGCGTGGAGGAGCTTTCTCCCCGCATGTTCTCCTTCAACTCGCCTTTCGGCGCCTGCCCTGAGTGCTCGGGTCTTGGCTACCTGCAGCGCATCGACGAGGACATGATCCTGCCTGATCGCAATCTTTCCCTTGCACAGGGTGCCATCCAGGCAAGCGGCTGGAGCAGCGATCCTTCCAGTATGGCGATGATGTACTTTGTCGCTTTGGGCGATCACTACGGCTTTTCCATCGATACGCCTGTGAAAAACCTGACCAAGAAGCAGCTGGACGTGATCCTCTACGGTTCGGGTGATGAGCGCATCCGCGTGCGCTATGCAAGAGAATACGGCACAGGTACTTTTGCCACCACCTTCGAGGGTGTGATCCCCAGCCTTGAGCGTCGTTATCGGGAGACTTCTTCCGAAGCCGCGAAAGTGGAATACGAAGGTCTCATGTCCAACGTGACCTGCCCGTCCTGCAAAGGCAAGCGATTGAAGGATTCCGCCCGTGCAGTCACCGTCTGCGATGTCTCTTTGCCCGATCTTTGTGATCTGCCTGTGGCAAAATCCCGCGAATTCCTGCAGAATATGGAGCTTTCCCAGAAGGATATCTCCATCGCACACCGCATTTTGAAGGAGCTGGATGCGCGTCTTGGCTTCCTTGTGGACGTGGGTCTTGCATATTTGACATTGTCCCGCGGCGCAGCCACCCTTTCGGGCGGCGAATCCCAGCGCATCCGCCTTGCCACCCAGATCGGCTCTGCACTGACAGGTGTCATCTATATTTTGGACGAACCTTCCATCGGTCTGCATCAGCGTGACAACGCAAAACTTCTGCGCACTCTGCGCGGCATGTGCGATATCGGAAACACCTTGGTCGTCGTCGAGCACGACGAAGAAACCATGACGAGCGCCGACTACCTCATCGACGTGGGTCCCGGCGCAGGTGAACACGGCGGCAATATCATCTTCAGCGGTAAGCCTGAAGAGATTCTTTCCTGTGAGGAATCCATCACAGGTCAGTATTTAAGCGGCAAAAAGAACATCCCCGTGCCCTCCAAGCGGCAGAAGCCTAAGGGACACCTTGTCATCCGCGGCGCCAAGCAGAACAACCTGAAAAACATCGATGTGGAAATTCCCCTCGGTGTGCTGACCTGCGTTACGGGTGTGTCCGGTTCGGGCAAAAGCTCTCTTGTCAATCAGATCATGTACAAGACCCTTGCTCGCGAGCTGAACCGTGCACGCACCAAGAGCGGAGCCCACGATGCCATGGAGGGCATCAACCAGCTTGATAAGGTCATCGCCATCGACCAGACGCCCATCGGCAGAACGCCCCGTTCCAATCCTGCAACGTATATCGGTCTGTTTGACCTGATCCGACAGCTGTTTGCACAGACGCCCGAGGCAAAAATGCGCGGCTACAAGAGCGCACGCTTCAGCTTCAACGTGGCAGGCGGCAGATGCGAGGCATGCCACGGCGACGGTATCACCAAGATCGAGATGCACTTCCTGCCCGATGTGTACGTTCCCTGTGACGTCTGTGAAGGTAAGCGCTACAACGCAGAAACTTTGCAGGTCCGCTATAAGGGCAAGAACATCTTCGAAGTTCTCGACATGACGGTGGGGGAAGCGCTGGAATTCTTTGAAAACTTCCCTCGTATCAAAAACAAGCTGCAGACTCTCTACGATGTGGGTCTTTCCTATATCAAACTGGGTCAGCCTTCCACCACGCTTTCAGGCGGTGAAGCCCAGCGCATCAAGCTTGCAGCGGAACTTTCCCGAAGAGCCACGGGCAAGACCATGTATATCCTGGACGAACCCACCACGGGTCTTCATATGGCGGACGTGGCGCAGCTGGTAAAAATCCTGCAGCGGCTTCGTCAGGGCGGAAATACCGTGGTCGTCATCGAACATAACCTTGACGTGATCAAAACTGCGGATTACATTATAGATATGGGTCCTGAAGGCGGCGATGGCGGCGGTTTCGTGATCGCCAAGGGTACGCCCGAAGAGGTGGCAAAGGTGGAAGGCAGTGCAACTGCTCAGTACCTTGCGCCCATTTTGCAGAAGGCAAAGCAGGACAAGAAAAAGAAGAAAGATGAATGAGACGTAAACATGGTACGTACAAAAATCTGCAATAATTTACAGGAAACCTACGAGTACGCGCGCGACTTTGCCATGCAGCTTGCACCGGGCACTGTTGTGGCATTGTACGGCGGCTTGGGCGCAGGAAAGACCGCATTCACCCAGGGCGTAGCTCTGGCACTTGGCGTGGAGGAACCAGTCACCAGCCCCACCTATGCGCTTTGGCAGACCTATCAGGGCGACCTGGTTCTGCATCATTTTGACTTGTATCGCCTCGATACGCCCCAGCAGGTGTTCTCCATCGGCTTTGAAGATGCCATCAACTCCGATGCCGTCACCCTGATCGAATGGCCCGAACGTCTGGAAGATTACATTCCCGTACCGCGTGTGGAAGTGTACATCGACCGCATCGACGAAGAAAAGCGCAGCATCTGCATTCAGGAGATTTTATGAAATTAGTTTGTTTGGATACCTGTACAAAATCGCTTTCCATCGCTGCCATGGAAGACGGCGTGCTGCTTGCAAGCCGCTGGCACAATGCCAATGTGAACCATTCCGTGCTTTTGATGCCCATGCTTTCCGAAATGCTGGAGACCCTTGGCTGGGATGCAAAGGATGTGGATATCTGGGCGGCGGTGGCAGGTCCCGGTTCTTTCACGGGCGTGCGCATCGGCGTATCTTCCACCCGTGTACTTGCACACGGCTGGCAAAAGAGCGTAGTGTCTGTCAACACGCTGGAAACGCTGTGCATGCAGATGCCTGCAAGCGATGCTCTCATCGTGCCCATGCTGGATGCAAGACGTAACCAGATCTATGCCGCAGCCTATGTGATGGAAAACGGCACCCCGAAGGAAGTTCTTGCACCCTGCGCTGATTCCATCGAAACCTTCCTTGAGCAGGTAAAGGCG
>JAGBGW010000086.1 GCA_017935825.1 Clostridia bacterium | reverse complement strand
ATCGACTATGAGGGCATTGTGGATCGCTGCTTCGACCTGCTGGGACCTGCCATCCGCTCCTGCCATGTGAAGGACTGCACGTTGGATCGGGAGCGCTACTCCTTCTGCATCTACGAAGTGCCGCTGGGTGAGGGTATCTTAAACGTGGGGCACTATCTGGACCGCATTGAAGCCCTTGACCCCGACATGCCTGCACTGTTTGAACACCTGAAACTGGAAGAGGAATTCGACACCTGCTTTGCGCATGTGCGAAACATCCGTCCGCAGTATATCAAAAAATAAGCACAAAGAAAAAAGGACAGAAGAAAGTTTCTTCTGTCCTTTTCGTATGCCATTTTTATCCATCGTCCCATCAATCGATGCGGTAGCTGCAGTCTTTTTCCCCTGCGGCATAGCCCACAATATCGCCAATGTAGTTCTGCCAGATGGAAGTACCGTTTTCATCAACATAAGACGAGTAATCAGTAGCAGTAATGCTGCCAGTGTTACTGCAGCCGGTAAAGACGATCAGCGCATTTTGGGCATTGATATACTTTTCATCCTGCGCCTCGCTGCCCGTATCCAGGAAAAGTCCGTCGCCGATGCGCCCAACGATGCCGCCTGCCATCTGGGAAAGCGTCATAACTGCACCCTGGGAAACGGTCTCGTCGATCACATCCTGGGAAAGGGAAAACTCCACGCACACATTACCGCTGTTTTTACAGCCTGTAAACAGAGCCTCGATGCCCTTGGAATAGAAGTTGCCTGCAATGCCGCCTGCAAAGGAATTGGAAGAGGTGGCTGTAATGGGCGCTGTATTTTCGCAGTGATCGAAGGTGATGCCGCAGCCATCGGAAAGCTTTGCATCCATCACGCCGCCGGTGGAAAAGCCCATGATGCCGCCTGCATACTTGCCTGCAGTAATTGCACCATGATTTTTGCATGCTTCCACATCCACCGTCAGGTCGATCTCGCTTGCCATCAGCATAAAGTACGTCACAACGCCGCTTGCATAATCCCCTGCGGTAATTGCACCACGGTTTTCACAGCCGCGGATCGTCACATCACCGTTTTGCTCCGACAAGCCACCCAAAAGTTCACAGACAATGCCGCCTGCCTTGGTATCGCCAACGATATCAGCGTAGTTCACGCAGAACTCCACCGTCATATCGTCCGCACGCTCACATGCCAAGGTACCCACGATACCCGCGCACATATTGGCAGACACAGCGCCGTGGTTTTCACAGCCGCGCACCACCATATCGATGTCTTCTTCATCATTGGCAAAATGCCCCACAATACCTGCAGCCATAGTCGATGCAGTGATGCTGCCTTCGTTTTTGCAGTTTTCAATGATATATTCTGTGACTTCCAGTTCCAGATTCGTACCCGCGGCAAAGACATTACCCACAATACCGCCTGCTACATCACCATAAACGGTGCCAACATTGATGCAATCTTTAATCTGTCCGCTCCAGCCTGCGATACCGCCTGCGTAGCTGCTGCCCGTACCGGTGATGCTGCCGCTGTTTTGGCAATTTGATACGGCAGTGCCGTACCCTGTAATACCACCAAGTTGGGCAAACGTGTTGTCATGCTGGGTGATCACACCAGAAAATGCGCAATTTGAAACCGAACCGTTTTCACCCACGATGCCGCCTGCGCTCATGCCGCCGCCCACACAGATTACAGCGTCGCTTTGGCAGTTTTCCACTGCTCCTTCCAGTACAAGGTCACCTGCCACAGAGCCTGCCGCAGAACCGGTACCCACAATATAAATATAGGTGTGTTCCATCTTCACATTGCGCACCGTGCCGTTGACACGGGAAAACAAACCGTAACTGCGATTGTTATATTCTGTTTCCGCATCTGCATCGGCAAAGATATACATACCGCGGATCACATGTCCCGCGCCATCAAATTCACCGCCGAAGATACTGCCCTGACCCAAGGGCCGCCAGCCATATTCGGGTACCTGCCTCTGATAATCCGCATCGCCGCTGACGTCATTCAAATCAAGATCTGCCGTCAGCACATAGCAGGCGTTGGTATAGTCATAATCGTAAGTTTCCGCTTCTTCCTCCATTTTTTCACCGAGCAGCACCAGCTGAGAAACATCTGCGATTTGATAGGGGTCTTCCGCCGTACCGCTGCCGCCTGCAAATTCCTGTGCAGCAGTATGATAGGAAACCACAGGAACCTCAACACTTGGCTTGGAAGCGGTCTCCTCCAAAACAGGCGTTTCTTCCTTTTTACTGCAGCCGCCGCAAAATATAAGCGACAGCACCAGCAAAAGCACAAAGATCTTTTTCATTACCAAAACTCCTTTATGTATTGTTTGCAATCTATACCCCAGTATCGCATTCAACAATTCTTCTGTCAATGCGTTTTTCCGCCGCAGAATTTTCTGTTTCTTCTTAAAAAATCTTTATTTTTTCTTAATGCGTATATACACGGGACGTGTTTTCCTTTATGATAAAAAGGTATACATTATTTACTTTTGAAATTTTCAGGAGGACATTCCCTTGCAGACCCAAAACACCGACTGCCTCTACAAGAGAAAAGTCGCCCGATTTGACTTTGCCAAAAAACCCCGTCGTCCGGGGTGGATCATGCATCTTGCAAAATATGCGGTCAGCTGGCCGCTTTTATGGATGCACAATTTTGAACTGGAAAAAGAAGGCATGGAGGATATCGAAAACAAGCCCTATCTTTTGCTTGTGACCCACTCTTCCATTTTGGATTTGCCCGCAATGCTCTATGCCACACACCCCATGCCGGCGATCAATGTCATGTCACTGGAAGGCTTCAATACCTACACCGAGCCTTTGATGCGCCATCTTGGTGTCATCGGCAAGCGCAAATATATCAACGACATTCATCTGGTCAAAAACATCCGCTGCACCCTCCATGAGCTTGAAGCGGTATTTGCCCTTTTCCCCGAGGCGCGATATTCTCTGGACGGTTGTCATTCCTTTCTGCCCGAATCGCTGGGCAAGCTGGTGCGATTGATGGGTGTGCCCGTGGCGGTGCTGCAGCTGCACGGCAATTTCATCCACAATCCCCACTGGAACAAGCACGGCAAAAAGGCACTGATCGTGGGCAGAATGTTCAAGCTGCTGACCAAGGAAGAAACCAAATCCCTTCCCGTGGATCAGATCAACGCACGCATCCGCGAAGCGTTCACCTACGATGATTTTGCATGGCAGAGGGACAACCGCATCCGCATCGACCACAAAAAGCGTGCCGACGGTCTGCACTGTCTGCTTTACAAGTGCCCTGCCTGCGGCAAGGAGCATGAAATGGACTCCGAAGGTGTCCACCTTTGGTGCAGATCCTGCGGCAAAAAGTGGTTTATGACCGAATTCGGTCAGCTGGAAGATGTGAACGGCGGCGATGCCATCTACCCCCACATCCCCGACTGGACGGCCTGGGAGCGAGCCTGTGTCCGTGAAGAGGTGCGAGGCGGCACCTATCGCTTTGAAGACAACGATGTGCGCATTGAAACTTTGCCCAACGCATGGCGGTTTTTCAAACACGGCAAGGGCCGCGTGGTGCAGACCAGCGAGGGCACCACGGTGGAATGTCTTGATGCAAAGGGCGAACTTTTCACCTTTACCCGTGATGCACTGAACCTTGATTCCATGCACATCGAGTACGACTATCTGGGTCGGGGCGACTGCATCGACATTTCCGTGTCCGACAACAGCTTTTGGTGCTACCTTTCCAAGCGCGACGCCATCACCAAGATCGCCTTTGCCACGGAAGAGATCTTCAAATTTGCACAGGAGAAAAACAATGGCTGAGTTTCGCACGGCACAGCGTGAGGATTGCGAGAAAATTCTCTTTTTCATCCGCCAGCTGTCCATCTATGAGAAAATGGAGCATCTTGTCACCGCAGAGGTGACCCAGATCGAAAAATGGCTCTTTGACCGTCATGCCGCGCAGGTGGTCTTTGCCATGGAAGACGGAAAGGAAGTGGGCTTTGCACTGTACTTTTTCAACTTTTCCACCTTCCTTGGCAAAAGCGGTCTGTATCTGGAGGACCTGTTTGTGCTGCCCGAGTATCGCGGACGGGGCATCGGCAAAAGCCTGATGCAGCACCTTGCCTCCATTTGTGTCAAGGAAGGCCTGGGGCGATTTGAATGGTGGTGCCTTGACTGGAACGAACCCTCCATCGCATTTTACAAATCTTTGGGCGCTGTTCCCATGGATGAATGGACAACCTACCGCCTGCAGGGCGAAGCATTGCAGAAGCTGGGAGAATAGGCAAAAGGCACGCAAATGCGTGCCTTTTGCAGTTTAGAGTTTTCAGTTATGATTTGCCTGCGGCAAAGTTATGATTGCGCTGCCGCGCAAGTTTTGTATGGTTGGAAAGGTTCGTTGTTTATCATTGTTTCGTAGGGGCGGCATTCATGCCGCCCTTATCCGTTTGTGGTTTATCATACGTTTGCGGACCGTCAGGGATGACGGTCCCTACGAGGGTATTGGCTATCAACCCAATTCCCCCACCAACCAAACTTGTCCGAAGGACAATCATAACTTGGCGAAGCCAACCATAACTGTAAACTCCATAACTGCACAAAAAACCGACCATACGGTCGGTTTTTTGTGCCTCATGCCAGCAGCATGCGGTCGTTATTGAGTTCCTCGCCGGATTCGGAGAATTTGGCAAGCAGGTCGGCGACGGTGAGGTTTTTCTTTTCCTCGCCCT
>JAGBGW010000085.1 GCA_017935825.1 Clostridia bacterium | reverse complement strand
ATCGGATCCACACCTGTCTTGATTCCCGGCTGCAGCATGCAATGGAAGAACTCTTCGCCGATGAAAGCATCTATCCGCCTGCCGCACCCAACGGTGAACTTTGTCAAAGTGCCGCCGTCGTAATGGATTCCCGTGGCGGCATCGCCGCCATGATCGGCGGTCGAACCTACCAAGGCGCACTCTGCTTCAACCGCGCCACTGATGCGCAGCGCCAGCCCGGTTCCCTCATCAAGCCCTTTGTAAGCTACGCACCTGCGCTGGAGCTCGGCGGCTATTCTTCCGCAAGCTTTATCATGGACGAACCCACGGATTTTGACGGCTATGCGCCGCAAAACTACGGCGGTAAATTCCAGGGACTGATGTTTCTGTGCGATGCGCTGGCACAATCGCAGAACGTGCCTGCAGTAAAGCTGCTGGACGAAGTGGGTGTGAATGTAGGCTATGCCTATGCCCTTCGTGCAGGCTTTCCCCTGCAGGAGGAAGACCGTGTGCTGTCCCTTGCACTGGGCGGCATCACCCACGGTGTTTCTCCGCTTGACGTATGCAGTGCCTATGCCGCCCTTGCGGCAGAGGGCGTCTATCATGCACCTTATACCATCCGCTATATCACCGACAAAGACGGCAATATCCTCTACGAGCACACGCCGCAGACCCATTTTTTCATCAGCAGAGAATCGGCGTTTGAACTGTCCTGCATGCTTGCCCACACGGTACAAACAGGCACGGCGGCGGAGCTTGCCAAGCTTCCCATCAGACTTTCCGCAAAGACGGGCACGGTGGACTTCTCATCCATCGGCAACAGCGACATCTGGGCGGCGGCTTACAATAGCCAATACGCTGCCGTGGTTTGGATGGGCATGGATCAGACCAATGCAAACAGCTATATCCCCTCCGCTGCGACAGGCGGACGTCATCCCGTACAGGCACTGGGAAAGATTTTTTCTGCCATCTATCCGAAAGGAAGCGATGTGTGGTTTGATACCCCCGAAGGGATCAAACAGATCGACCTGGACTTAACCAGCAGCTATCTTGCCGCCATGCCGCTTCTTGCAAGCGAGCATACGCCGCAGAACGATCGGCTGACGGTCTATGTGAAGGACGAAAACATCCCCATGGACGTGGGGACGTACTGGTCGCCCCCCGCCCCACCCACGGATATGCATGTGCAGTTTGACATCTTCGGTGTTCCCGTCATCCGCTTTTCCATGCAGGCAGAGCAGGCATACTACGAGCTTTGGCGGCAGGATGCATCGGGTGACAGTCGCCTTGCCGTCTTCGACGGCGCACACCATGACGTCACCTACTACGATGTCACAGCGCCAAGCGGCACAGCACTTGTCTATCAGGTGCGTGCGGTGCACAAAGCAAGCGGCGCGGAAGGTGAGTTTTCCGCCCCTATCCGCACCATGCGCAATGCAGGGCTGCAGCTTTTCGGTACAACACTACCGCAAGACGGTTAAAACAACAGCGGCTATGCCAGCGAATCCCCCTGTCACCACTGTATGAGACATCCGTTAACAAACAAAAGCCGGACTTTCGTCCGACTTTTTCTTTTTGTTTCAATGTGTACTTATTCACTACACTTTTCGCACAACGTCGCATTATTCAATCATTTTTCGACATTATTCAATAAATCGATAATTTTTTCTTGTATTTTGAATTTAGTTCAAGTATCATGTGTGTGGTATCTATTGTATACAGCAAGTTAACCTCACATGACTCGGACTAATCCGCATTTGGATGGTTCTGTCCGGATCTTTTGGTCTCATCGGCTTCACCCTAACGTCCAGTTAAGGCGAATCCTCTTCAACCAAAATCTCTCGAACATTCCTCATCCAAATGTGCTGCGCAGTTTTTTCGGAGCAGATT
>JAGBGW010000007.1 GCA_017935825.1 Clostridia bacterium | reverse complement strand
TAGCAGCCACATCATCGCTGCGAAGCACAGTCATATCCGCACCGTACTGTTTGCTGACGTTGAAAAGATGCTCCATCGCCGCACCTTCATTTTCGCTGTTGAAGAAATGCTGGCGACTGCCCGCAACATGCACAACATGCAACGGTGACTGTGAAGGCTGTGCCGCTTCGGCACCTGCTTCGATCAAACGCTCACAGGCTTTCTGCGTTGTGACACACACCATCACAGAAGGTGTCTTGTTCAATTGTTATTCCTCCAGATGTGCTCCAGATAAAATCGGGTGCGCAGTTTATTTCTCGGGAACGACTTCAATCCAGTAGCCGTCGGGATCTTCCACAAAATAGATGCCCATTTTGGGATTCTCAAAGCAGATGCAGCCCATCTTCTCGTGCAGTGCATGGGTGGCATCCATATCTTCGGTGGCAAACGCCAGATGGGTTTCGTTATCGCCCAGCTCGTATGCGCCCTCTTTATCGCGCAGCCAGGTAAGTTCAAGACCCATGGGTGTCTTGCCGTCGCCCAGGAATGCAAGGATGAAAGATTCGTCGCCTGCGACCTTTCTTCTTACTTCCTTCAAACCAAAAGCCTCTTCATAGAAACGGAGCGAACGATCAAGATCGGTGACGTTCAGATTGACATGGTCAAACCAAAGTGCCATCACAAACTCCCCTTTCTTTTTCATTTATTTGCAACTGCCTCTTTGCAGTGCGCTTCTTTCATTAAACCTGCTGCGGATCAAAATCGCAGTAGTCGCCGCGCTCCTGGGGAGCCCAGCAAAGCTGACCGCCTGCCATCATCTTCTGGCGGAAGGTCTCTGCGACCTGAATTTCCTTGCCAAAGTGCATGGGAACAAGCAGTGCGGGATGCAGCGTGCGTGCAAAGTGTGCTGCGCCTGCATCGTAGCCGCGACCCATACGGGGGTCTACGGGGAAGAATGCCACGTCAAAGTACAGGTCCTTGAGGTTCTCCATCTCGCGAAGGAATGCGCGCTTTGCAAACTTAACCTCATCCTGGGTAGATTCTTCGATCCAGTGCCAGAGGTTAAAGTCACCTGCGTGGTAGATGTTCAGGCCATCTGCGATAACAGCAAATGCAACACCTGCATCGGTGGAACCGTAAGTATCGACGGAAAGACCATTTACATCCACATGCTCATAAGGCGCCATACGCACTGCCTTTGCACGGGTCTTGACATCGGAAGAAATCACATATTCGATATTGGCACGATCCTTCTTCCATTTGAAGATAACGGGATTGAAATGATCGCCGTGATTGTGGGTGACAAAGACCGTGATCTTTTTGTCCTTAGGCAGGTCGGAAAAAGAAATGACACCTGCATCAATGCCGCGCTTTTGTCCCTGTGCAATATCGTCCAGATAATAATCAAAAATCATAAAGTGGTTGTCGGTTTCAACCACATAACCGCTGTGATAAAGATAAGTAATACGTGCGTTACCCATGTTATGCCCTCCTTCTGTCCGTCCTGCTTGACGGCAGACATTTTTTCAAATCCTATTATACATCATTTGAGGCAAATTTGTTAGATATTTCATTAATTTGGAATAAATTCGTTAAATTTTCTCAAAACTTTTTCGTTTTTGACACAATCACAGCAGAATTTTGACAAAATAACCGCGTTTTCTCTTTGTTTTTGTTTCATTGCTTCCACTGTATCGACTTGCTTTTGCAGGGCTGAAAAACCACAAGCGTGCACATCAGCACACTTGTGGTGAAAATAGAATTGTTAAATTGTATGCCGTTTTATCACGATTCTTCGTATACTGCCCACGCTCCTGCCGAGAAGGAATACAAAAGCACCTGGAATACAGGCTTGCCCGTCAAACGAGTCAAGGCATCCCGATACCAGCGAAGCTGGCGTGCATAGTGTCTGACCAGACCTTCCACACCATCCGCAGGCAATGCGTCGGTCTTGAAGTCCACCAGCACGATGCCCTCTTCTTCCTCAAACCATGCATCGATGGCGCCCTGCACAAGGGTACCTTCCGCATAGTCGTCGGGCACAAAGGTAAAGTCCGTCTCCCGATACAGGCAGCCTGCCTGCTGTGCCTTTGCCATGCGAAGACCAAGGGCGCTTGTGCAAAACTGCAGTACATCGCGGTCATTGATCAGTTTTCGATCGTCATCCGTCAGGAAACCTTCTTTTGCAAGCCGATCGATCTGCGCAGTCACATCCGCCTTGGTCTGTGCATGCGCAATATCCATGTGCTGCACCGCCAGATGCGTCGCCGTACCCTTGCGCTTGCCGATGGAAGTGCCGTAAGAAGTAGGTCGCTTGGGAAGCGGCAGCTCCGCCTCCCCCGGTTCCTTGTCTTCCAGATCACCGTACAGTTTCAGCGCCGTAACCGTGGTCTTGGAAAGCGCCAGCGTTTCTTTCGTTTCAGGGTATTGCCAGGAAAAAATCTCATCGATTTTGGCATACAGCGCCGCATCCAGCCGTGTAATCTCCTCGTTTTGTCCCACGGCTTCTTCCTTTATCTCTTCGTCTGCAGGAAGCTGTGCACGGATGATCTGCCAGACAGAATCCGCATTCTCTCTTACACAGGCCGCATTTTCCATCAAAGCAGAAGGTGCCACCCAATCCAGCAAGCAGTTAGGCTGCGCAATCAGTTCCGCTTCATAGGCATCGATACCGCCTTTTTTCATACCCGTCATAATCAGCTGTTCGCAGGCACGGGTCATGCCCACGTACAAAACACGCATTTCTTCCTGCACATCCTGTGCTTTGGCACAGCTGCGCACGGCAAAACATGCGATATTGTCACCGGTCTTTTTCGACAGTGTATCCACGGTTTTTACCGCGATACCTGCATCCTTATCCATAAAAATGCTTGCACCGGGATCGAAATAGAACTTACGCCCCATCATGGGCAAAATCACCACGGGGAATTCAAGGCCCTTGCTTTTATGAATGCTCATGATCCGCACTGCACCGCCTGCGTCATGACTTTGCGCTGCTTCTTCGGAGTCTTTCCCCTGCCGTACCCGTTTGACAAACTGCAAAAACTGCGGCAGGCCGTCGAAGGTCCCTTCACAGAAGGTATCTACGCGGGACAAAAGAAGACGGATGTTGGCAAGCTTCTGCAAACCAATGGGCGAAGCAAGAAGAAGATCTTCATAATCCGTGTCGGACATGATCTGTTCGATCAGTTCATGCAAGGGCAGTACACGGGACAGCAATCTCCAATGCTCAATTTTTTCCAGTGCATCACGGCATTGTCCGCCCAGTGCATCATCCTGCTGTGCACAGACTTTCAGTGCATCGATAAAGCTTACCCGCGGTGCTCGAATGCGCACGCGCGCAAGGTCGTCCAGTTTAAACAAAAACAATGGAGAACGAAGTGCACCAAGCAGCGGCACATCCTGATAGGGATTATCCAGCACACTTAAAAGATCGATAATGGCACGCACTTCCACCGTATCAAAATGGCGGGAGCTCATCTGCGCGATACAGTCGATGCCCTCTGTCTCCAAGGCATAGGCCATGCTTTCCGCAGTGCTTGAAGTTGCACGAAGAAGAATCGCAATGTCATCCTTTTGGATGGGACGCTCCACTCCCGTCTCCCGATCTGTGATCGTGCCTGTTTGCAGCAAATCAGATACAATGCCTGCCACATAGCGTGCTTCGATCTCATCTGCACGAAGAGCGGCAAGTGCATCATCCTCATCTGCCTGTACGGCATCGATGACATGAAGTTGGGCTTTTGGACCACCAAGCTGGGATTCCACACCGGGGTACAGTGCTTCTGCCGCATCGTATGCGATGGAATACTCCGTTTTCTGCATCACGCGGAAAAACACGCTGTTGACCGCATCCAGCACACTTTGACGGCTTCGGAAATTGCGGTTGAGGTCAATGCGCATACCGCCGTTGCCCACACCCCAAAGGCCATGCTTTTCAAGGAAGAGTCCCGGATCGGCGGAGCGGAAACGATAGATGCTCTGTTTTACATCGCCCACAAAAAACAGCGTGTCGGGTTTTGCCAGCAGCTGCACGATGCACTCCTGCACAGCATTTGCATCCTGATATTCATCAAAGAAAATGGCATGGAAATCGGCCGCAGCACCTGCACGAAGAGCTGCAATGGTGTAATGTTCCAAAGCACTGAAGTCCAGCATACCCTGCGATACCATCTGTTCATGCATCTGTGCGGACAAAAGCTGCACAAGCCGCACGATCTCCCGCACTGCACGGTAGACTTGGGGCATGGCATTTCTTGCCGCTTCACTGAAGACGGCATCCGCTGCATCACTGCCCTTTTTAAACGCTTTTTTTGCCACATCGCGCAGGTCTTTCACATATTCACGATTGCGTTTTTCACCCTCGGACAACTTACGCTTGGAGGGCATTCTGCCAAAAGCACCTGCATCCTCAAAAAATGCAGCAAGGTCTTCCTGCAAAAGCTGTTTTTTGCGCAGCACAAGTTCCGTATCACGCAAAAGCAGATCCAAAAGATCCTCCGTTTCAGGATACAGCGCAGCAAAATTCCTCGCCTTATCCAGCGCCTGCAGTGCAGCATCGTAATTTGCATAGATTTCGGTATATGCAAGGCGATTCCAGATATGATCGCGGTCCACATCCCATGTTTCAAACAGCTTCAAAGCATGCAAAAGACACGCCGCAGGATCGCTTTGACAGCGCGAAAATTCATATACTGCAAACAGCAGTTCGATCAGCGCTTCATCGCCTGTAGTACGGCAGTACAGACGGGTCAGATTCATAAAATCTTCCGTTGCCTGTTCATAAGCTTCTTCCAGCACATTGCCCACAGCACGATCTCGAAGCAGCTGCATTTTCTGTTCATCCGCAAGGCGGAAGTTGGCAGGAATTCCCGCAGCAGCAAAGTTCTTCCGCAAAAACTTCTGACAGAAGGTATGCAGGGTACTGATGTTGGCATGGGCAAGTTCATCCAGCTGCTGTGCCAAAAAGGCTGCATCTTCCCCCTGCGCATTGCATGCGGCCTCTTCCAGCGCGCTTTGCAGACGGCTTCGCATCACCTTTGCCGCATCACGGGTGAAGGTGACGATGAGCATTTTGGATACGGGGACATGTTCATCCACAACCATGGACATGATGCGGTCAACAAGCACTTTGGTTTTACCTGCGCCTGCCGCCGCGGAGACCAGGAGGTTGGTGCCGCGCGTGGTGACAGCAAGTTCCTGCTCACGGGTTCTGTTCATCTGCGCCATCCTCCTTTGCCATGGTTTTCAATACATCTTCGTCCTTGAGATTGGGCATGCGCCGCACATCAAGGGGACGCTGGCGCACATCAAAGCCGCAGGCTCCTGCATAATCGCAGTAGGTACAGGCTCTGTTTTGCACGGTCGCCGTCCACGAAGGACATGCTCTTGCATCGCCTTGCGCGGCAGAATCTGCATAGCCGGTCAGTTCATCCCTTGCAAACTGCAGCACAAGATTCATCTGTGCCGAAGTAAGCCGTCCGCTTCTTGTACCACGGGAAACAGGCGCCACCACATGGGATTTGCCGTTTTCTGTTTCCGTATCCATGGCAAGCATAATCTCTTCGTCCAGATTGACGATGCCGTGCATGCGGCTTTCGTCCTCCTGCACGGTGTTTCTGTCGCCAATGGGGAAATACAACATGCCGCCGGGTGCAAGGTCGAGGCTTTCAAACAGCGGTGCGTTTTCGCACACGCTTAATAGATACGCTGCCAGCTGCATCTGCTGACCGTAGTAGATTTGAGAAAGGGCTGTATTTTTTGCGGAAGACTTGTAATCGATGACGCGAGCAGCATCAAATTCAGCCAAATGCGCCACGTCCACGCGGTCGATTCTGCCCGTCAGTTCCACCTGACCTGCTGTTGTATCAAGATACGTGGGCGGCAACTCCTGTTCCACCGCCGCAATTTCAAACTTGGATTGTGCAATGGAACGCACAAGGTTATTGGCGGCAAAGACCACGTTTTCAAGCAGGCGATCCTGAATGGCTTTGCCCGAAGCACTGCCGCTCAAGGATTCATAATACGCCTGTACGTTATCTTCCCGTTCATGTTCCAATCGATCAAAAGCCTGTCTGCTCCACGACGTTGCATCAAAGTCGTGGACGTTTACCTTGCCATCTAAAATATCCTTGCCCAAAAGATACATCATATCGTGCACAAGGCTGCCGGTATCTGCGCGGCCGCCTTCGCTGAACTCCTGCCGCACACGGACGCCAAGTGCATATTGGGCAAAGTGCGCAAAGGGACATTTTGCGTATTTTTCAAGCTGGGTCACGCTCATGCGAAGGGGCGAAAAAAGCTTCTTTGCAAGCATGGGGTCAATGGACTGTTCTGCCTCACGCTGCAGAATCTGCCGCACACTGCGTGCTTTCTTTTCCCATTCTTCATTTTGATCAAACCACGCACCTGCCGCGCCAAGCCAAAGGGGCACATCAAAGCCTTCCGCCGCACGGCGCATACCGCGTGCCCATTTGGAAAACCCTTCGCGGGCACACACGGGGATGCTCTCCCCCGATCGAACCTGCGCTTTGGGGAACAAGCGTTTTAAGTGCGATACAAGCTGCGCCTCGCTGGTGGGCTGGGCGGACATATCCATAACAGATCGGCTGATAATGATCTTATCCTGTGCCGCACAAAGGGCACGATACAGCTGCATTTTAAACTGCGATGCACGAAGGGAAGGATCTGCGGCAATGGTCAGATCTGCCTGCTGCATGAGTGTCAGCACGTCCTCATCGTCAAACAATGCATTGGTGTCGGAGCTAACGGAAAGTGCCTCATCCGTGGCGCCGATCAGGAACAAAACTTTTGCACCCTGTGCATTCCATCGGGTGGGATCAGATACCATCACCTGATCCAAGGTGGTGGGAATGATGCCAAGCTGGGTTGCAAGAAGACCTTCCTGCAAGGTAGCACAAAAATCAGAAAGAGTGAATACTTCCCTGCCCATCACATGCTGAATTTGTCCAAGCACTTCGCAGATAACTTTCCATACCTGTGCAGAAACGGCCGCTTCCTGCGAGAAGCCATCCGCCTGCAGCTGCAGCACGCTTTGTTCCAGATTCTCACAAACTTCCAATCGATCCAGCACTTCAAAAAGCGCCTCCACACGGGCGCTGCAGGATACATTGCCCGTCATGGCAGAAAAGAAGGGATCCAGGAGCTTGACGACTTTCTGTCTGAGTTCTTCTGCTTTCTCAGAATCTTTTCCTCGCCACGGCCGCTTCCACCGCGCGGCACCGCTGATGCCCCGCTGCAGAATGTAGTTTCCCGCAAGGCAGACTTCTTCCAGATCAAAGCAGGTCAAACCGCTTTTCAAAATTGGCAGGATGCTTTGGGTGCGCCATGCGCCCATGCAGGCCTGCACAAGCTGCACCACAAGCGCGGCGCAGGCATTGCCGTTCAAGTCACGGCGAACGTCGTAAAACGCAGGGATGCCAAAATCATCAAACGCACGGCGAAGCTGCGCATAGCCTTCTTTTCCGCCTGCACAAAGCACAGTGATGTCGCGATAGCGAAGATTCTCCCGTCGGCAGTGGTCAATGATCTGTGCGGCAACATACTGCGCCTCACTTCGGGGATCGCGGTTTGTCACAAGCACCACACGTCCGTCCGCATCGTCATTCCAAGCACGTCCCGGATAGACAAAAAGCTGATCGCGCAGATGACACAGCGCGCCGTGGCGATTTTCCTTTGCCGTCAGGTGATGTTCTTTTGTTTCCACGCCCATGTCTTTTGCAAGGTCGCGATACAGCGCCATGGCAGCTCTTGCGCTGTCAAAACGCGCCTGCTGGGCATGAGAAGCATCCATGCAAACAGTCAGATGCATATTGGGACAAATTGCCATAATTTTCCCCAAAAGCGCACGGGATGCAGCATCTTCTGCTTCCAGACCATCCACGTAAAATGTGGTACGACCGATCCAATCCACATCCTGCGCTTTTTCCGCCGCAAGCTGCATGGCATCCATGGGCGCACAATCGTGGGCGATAAAATATGCCTGACAGGCGTTTTGAATCATGGCAATATCGTGCAGTTTATCCTGCAGCTGGCGGTTTTCCACACTTTGCGCCGCAGTGATCAAGCTTTCGGGAGAAATCTTCCAGCGCCAAAGGTTTTCCAGTTGTGCGCTGATACGGCCGCTGAAACCTTCCTGAGAAAGTGCCTGAGAATAAATACGAAGGTCGTCCTTGCAGCCTGCCGCCACTGCGCGCACAGCCATCATGCGGCCTAAAGCGGACAGGTGTTCCCCTGCAAAGCCGCCTGCTTCTTCCAGAATGCTTTGCGCCAGGCGATCCATATCAAGCACCTGCACATGAAGCAGGCCCTGGGGCAAATGGTCGCGGACCAGGCGCCGCTCCATGGCATGGGTGGCCTGACGGGTGGTGATCAAAACCGCAGGCTGCCCCTGCTGCACGTCGCGCGCAATGCACTGCATGATGTAATTTGTCTTGCCGCTGCCCGGCACACCGATGACAAATTCAAGCATTGGACTATCCTTTCAAAATTAAAATCAGGTATTGTTTCGATCAAAGGTGACACTCTTTTGTGCGTCAAAATAAATTTTGCCCGTGCTGCCCACCACTTCCCCTTTTTCAAGAAGAAGGGTGACAAGCTTGGCTGTCAGAAGCGGACCGCCCTTGGAAGTAAGCGCGTTTTTCCACATGGTGAGCTTGCAGCCGTCCTTCCAGCGGGAGCAGTAAAATGCCTTGGTGTTTTCGTGGACAGTGCCCTGACCGCAAAGCGGACAGGTGCCAAGCGAAGCAGGCGGTGCTTTTTTCGCCGTGGTTTTGCCGCCTTTTTTGTATTCCCGTTCAAAGGTCACATCGTGCTTTGACGTGACTGCATCCTGCACAAGGAATCGGACAAAAGCTGCAATGCTTTCATCAAAACGCTCATCGCTTTGTGTGCTTTCGCCGCTCGCCATATGGGCAAGGGCAGCCTCCCATTTACCCGTCATCACAGCACTTGTGATCTGCTCAGGCAGGATGGAGATCAGCTGCATACCCTTCTGGGTCGCCACGATGGATTTTTTCTCACGCTTTGCATACCCCGTGGTCAAAATGCGCTCGATGATCGCCGCACGGGTGGCAGGCGTACCAAGACCGCAGTCCTTCATCTGCTCGCGAAGGGTTTCGTCCTCGATCTGCCGTCCTGCATGTTCCATGGCGGACAAAAGTGTCGCCTCGGTATACTGTGCAGGCGGTTTGGTGGCATTTTTCTTGACGGTGACTTTGGATGCTTTTCTCTCATCCCCCACCTTGACATCAGGCAGCACAACGGCGCCTTTTTCCTTTTCGGAGGCATACAGCGCCTTCCAGCCTGCATCCACGGTCATGCGGCCGCGGCAGGTGAACACATCCTGTGCTTCCGCGCTTTGTACCATGGTCTCGATGGTGGTCTCGTCATACACCCAGGGCGGCATCAGCGTTGCCACAAGCCGCCTTGCGATGCGGTCGTAGACCTTCTGCTCATCCGCGCTCAAACGGGAAAAATCAACCCTCGTGCCCGTGGGAATAATGGCATGGTGGTCGGTGACACGCTTATCGTTGACAATGCGGGAAAAATTCAGTTTTTCCTGCCCCAGTACACCTGCGATGGCAGGATTCAAATCGGGGATCTGCACACGGGACAGCGTGGAGCGAATCTTCTTTGCCACATCTGCTGTCAAAAAACGGCTGTCGGTTCTGGGATAGGTGATCAGCTTACGCTTTTCGTACAGATCCTGTGCGATCTGCAGCGTCTTTTTGGCAGTAAAACCAAAGGCTCGGTTGCAGTCACGCTGCAGTTCCGTCAGGTCGTACAGAAGCG
The DNA here is from genome assembly GCA_017935825.1 of Clostridia bacterium. GTDB lineage: Bacteria > Bacillota > Clostridia > Christensenellales > Maliibacteriaceae > RGIG9107. Next base: position 2,833 of record JAGBGW010000007.1, on the reverse strand, counting down.
GCGCGTTCTGGGACTTTTGAACTTTCTCAGCCTTTTGAATGACGCCTGTCTTGCCCTTGACACGGGACTGCACCTGCTTTGCAAGTGTCTCATCCCCCGTCTGGTTCTTACCGTTTTCGGGGTTCCGCCATTCTGCCTTATAGTCACCAAAATCCGCCGTGATGACGTAGTAATCATCGGGCACAAAGGCATCGATCTCCCTTTGCCGCTTGACCAAAAATGCCAAAGTCGGCGTCTGCACGCGACCGATGGAAAGCAGCGCACCGTAGCGGACGGTATAGGCGCGTGTGGCATTCATGCCAACGACCCAGTCCGCCCAGGCACGGCTTTTCGCACTTTTGTAAAGTCCGTCGTAATGGGAGCCGTCCTGCAGTTCCGACAATCCTTTTTGGATCGCTTCGTCCGTCATGGAGGAAATCCAAAGCCGCTTGAAAGGCTTTTTGCACTTGGCGTAGGCATAGATCCAGCGGAAGATCAGTTCGCCTTCACGCCCTGCATCTGTTGCGCAGATCAAGCTTTCGGTCTCTTTATCGTTGATCAGTTTTTTGATGATATCAAACTGCTTCTTCCTGCCGCGGATGATCTTCAAGGGGATATCCTCAGGCAGGATGGGCAGATCTTCTGTCTTCCAGCGGGCGAATTTTTCATCCAGTTCTTCCGGTTCCACCTGACCGATCAGGTGACCCAGTGCCCAGGTGACCACGTAGCCGTCACCTTCCAGATACCCTTCGCCTTTTTTTGTGCAGCGCAAAACCCGCGCGATCTCCCGCGCGACACTGGGTTTTTCAGCTACAACGACCAGTCTTGCCATCGTTACTCCTTGATCTTATGGTAGGTATAGCAAAGCGCATAGGAAAATTCCACCAGCTGCTGTGCCGAATCGGTGCGAAGGTATTTTGTATCAAGATCCCAGATGCGCACACGGTCAAGCCCGTCGGCATCTTTGAGGATGGAGGTGATACGGTTGCCGCGGACAATATCCTCCACAGCGCAGGCTTCCATCACCTGTGCTCTTCTTGCATCGGAAATGCTGTGCACCGTCATAGCCGCGCGAAGAATGGCAAGGTCATCGCCGTCACGTCCCGTGATACGCTGCACATTTGCAGCAGAGCGGGCGCCGTGACCGTCGTCGAGGCTGTCGTCGATGCGGCCTGTGTCGTGATAGGAACAAGCCTCCATGGCAAGACGTGTATCTTCTTCGTTCAGGCTTTCCAACATGCAAAGCAGTGCACCCAAAAGCATCAAGCGATGGATGTGTCCTACGCAGTGCATATAGCTTTTGTACAGCACATCATGGTTGAGATTCTTCATCGCCGCTTCATAGATGGGATAGTATTCCCATGCAAAAAAGCGGTCGCGCAATGCGTTATAGTTCGGCATATCCTGCCAGATATTCAAAAAACGATCTTCCGTCACGTTTTCTTTCCTCATTTCCCATAAAAGGCTCCGCGTTGCGGAGCCTTTTGAAATTTACAACTGATTCAGATTATTTTTGCGGAACACCCACCAGATACATCCAGCGGTTAATGAAGGTCATGCGTCCGTTTTTATCCATTGTCAGATCCATGCCTGCACGATTGCCCTGCAAAGCAAAGCTACGCATCAAAGCCTGCAACGGTTCCTTGCGTTCCTGTGCGCCCATAGCATCCACCCACTGTTCAAACTCCCAGGTCTGATCAAGCACACGGCGGTCTACCACTTCCAGTTGTGCATAACGCATCATGCGCATCACCTCATCCATGGGCAGTACGCCGATATGGGTGGGATTTTTCAGTACTTCAATTGCATTTTGGATATTCTGCTGGGCAGGAACGTCGCTGGGCATCAGTTCAGTGACCACCACACAGCCACCGGGTTTGAGCACGCGGCGTGCTTCCACCAGTACCTGCGGTGCGGAAACCACATGATGCAAAAGCATATGCACATATACCACATCAAAGGAAGCTGACTCAATGGGCAGGCGACGTGCATCGCCTTCCAAAAAGTCCACATTGACAAAACCCTTTGCAGTGCATGCTGCACGACAGTTTTCCAATGCATAGGCAGAGGTGTCCACGACAGCTACAAAACGGCTGCGGGATGCCAGAACCTCGGTCAACTCCCCATTGCCGCAGCCAATTTCCAGCACGGTCTCACGACCGGAAAGCTGCGCCACATCTGCTGCAAGTTCCAGCATTTGGTTATAGGAATGCGTATCCTCTACAGGCATCGAACGTCTGCCGGAAGCTTGTACACTCTGCTGTCTTGCAGAAGCTTCATATGCATCATAGGTGCTCTGCTGTCCCTGGCGCATAGGCTGTGCCTGAGAACGCGTCATGCGCGGGATCGAATCTGTCATATCGCCGCGGCGTACAGGTTCCTGACGAAGGGAAGGTTCTGCCTTTGGCATTTGTTCGTATGTCTGCTCATAACGCATACGTTCCTGCTGCATGGTGCGTACCTGCGGACGTTCAAACTCACGATCGTAAGAAATGCGTCTTTCCTGTTCGTATTCCCTGGAAGGTGCCTGATCATAAGTGACAGCGGCACTTTCATACGGCGGACGCACAGGCTCATAATCATGATGCGGCTGTTCATATTCACCACGCATGGGTTCATAATTCTGCATCGGACGTGCTTGTTCATAAGCCGGCTGTGCTTGCTGCTGCATTTGCGCACGCTGTGCCGCCTCCTGCTGCCGAAGGATCTCCTGCATACGGGCGGTATCCTGCATACGGCGCTGGGTACGCAGCGTGCCTTCGTATGCCTGACGGCGGCGCTGACGACGGATCTCCTGCAAAAGGCGTTCATCCTCATCCTGCGCAATGGGCGATACATATTCCTGACGAGGAGC
>JAGBGW010000084.1 GCA_017935825.1 Clostridia bacterium | reverse complement strand
GCGAAGAACTCTTCGCCGTAGCTGAAGCAGCATATGCACCCACCGACACCATGGGCAACATGCCCTTCCCCGTAACACCCGAAATGGTGGTGGATGCCCTCCTTGGTGCAGACGCCATCGGTTCCATCTGATTTCATTTTTTAGAAAAGAGGACAACTACCATGGTATTGAACGATTTTAAGAACGCACAGGCTCGTCTTGTGGAGGTTTACGGCGAAGCGGCAGCAGAAAAACAGGCGGCACGCTACGAAAAGGCCATTGCAGCTTTTGAAGCTGCATTCGGCGCCCGTGAAGATGCCATCATCGTCTCTGCCCCCGGCAGAACGGAAATCGGCGGCAACCACACCGACCACAACAACGGTCACGTACTGGCAGCTGCAATCAACCTTGACTGCATCGCCGTCACCGCACCCAGCCCCGACGGCAAGACCCGCGTCATCTCCGAAGGTCATGGCGCAGTGGTAATCGACCTTTCCGATCTGTCCGTCCGCGAGGATGAAAAGTCCACCACCGCAGCACTGATCCGCGGTGTGGCAAAGGGTCTGACCAATTTCGGCTACAAGACCGGCGGCTTTGTGGCATATGTCACCAGCGACGTGCTGGCTGGCAGCGGTCTTTCCTCCAGCGCAGCCTTTGAGTCTTTGATCGGTGCTATCCAGAGCCATCTGTACAACGACGGCAAGATCGAGGCTGTGGAAATTGCGATCAGCGGCAAGCTGGCAGAGAACGAATACTACGGCAAGGCCAGCGGTCTGATGGACCAGACCGCATCCGCAAACGGCGGCTTCGTTGCCATCGACTTCAAGGACACCGCAAACCCGGTCATCGACGCCGTACAGTTTGATATTTCCGCTGCAGGCTACGATCTTGTCGTTGTTGCAGTGGGCGATGACCACGAAAACCTGTCCGACCAGTACTCCGCAATTCCTGCCGAGATGAAGGAAGTGGCAAAGATCTTCGGCTGCAGCCTGCTTCGCGAGCTTGACAAGGAAACTGTGTTGAAGAATGTGGGTGTGATCCGCGAGGCAGTCAACGACCGCGCAGTACTTCGTGCCATCCACTTCTTCGATGACGATGCCCGCGCTGTCCGCGAGGCGGAACTGCTTCGCGCAGGCGACTTTGAGGGCTTTATGGCTGAGATCAACGCATCCGGCCTTTCCTCCGTGCGCTATCTGCAGAACATCACCGACATCCACAACCCCTATCAGCAGGGCATCGCACTGGCACTTTGCCTGGCACAGACCGTGCTGGAAGGCAAGGGTGCATGGCGCATCCACGGCGGCGGCTTCGGCGGCACCACGCTGAATTTCGTTCCCCATGACACGCTGGAAGAGTTTATTTCCGTCATGGAAAATGCCTTCGGCGAAGGCTGCTGCCATGTACTGTCCGTAAGACGTGACGGCGCAATCCGCGTGCTGTAAGGATTTAAAACCAAATAAAAACGGCTCCCTCAAAGAGGGAGCCGTTCTTTTTCTGCTTTACTTCAAAATCCGAATACCACCGATCAGGGGCAGTTCTCGTGCACGGCATTTGGCAGCATTAATGATGCCGATGATAGTAAATACGAGTCCGATGATGGCAACAGCAACATCAGCCAATTCCACCACCCAGCCGACAAGCCACAGTACGCGGGAAAGGATACCTTCCACAGCATCCCACGCTGTCATAATCAAAAACAAAACCAAACCCTGATTGGTGTGAAAGCGAACGTAATCGGACTTTTTCTTGCCAAACAGTTGTACCAACAGCGGAATAAACATAAGAATTCCCAAATATGCAAGCACACACATACCCTTGTTTGATTCCATATCCTCCTGCGTATATTGAGATGTGGAGTCAGGCGTATCTGTGAATTGTTCAAATTTCTCCCGTGCCTGATTTGCGGCATCGTTGTGTCCCGTCATATTCTGACCGCATTTGCTGCAATGGGACGTTCCCTCAGATTCATAATTTCCGCATTTAGAACAAAAAGGCATTGCCAAATCCTCCTAATCACTGTGTTTATACACATTATCCACCTGCAAGCCTACATCTGTCAACCTGTCGATTTGTATTGAAAATCGAATTTTTCTCTGTTACAATTTGAGTAGCACAAAACCGTTTAATTCCACAATACAATATGGAGGATTATTCTATGAAAATCTTTTTGGCAGGCGATATCAGTCCTACCGATCTTTCCGAACCGAAGCTGATCAGCGGCGATCCCCGTGATGCATTCGGCGGCGTGGTGGATCTGGTAAAGGGTGCCGATCTTTTCATCGTCAATCTTGAATGCGCACTTACCGAATGCGACACCCGCATCAGAAAATACGGTCCCAACCTGAAGGCTTCCCCCAAGGTGGCACAGACTCTGAAAGATATGGGTGTCACCGACGTGGGCATCTGCAACAACCACGTCTATGACTTCGGTCATCAGGGCTTTGTTGACACCATGGCAGCTCTGGATGCAGTGGGTCTTCCCTACACCGGTGTGGGCGAAAACGAGCAGGCAGCACGAAAGCCCCACTACATGAAGGTGGGAGAAAAAACCATCGCGCTTGTCGCAGTTTGCGAGCATGAGTACAGCTACGCACTGCACGACCGCGAAGGCTGCTGGGGCTTTGATCCCTTCGAGACCATGGAAGACATCACCACCGCCAAGGAAAACAGCGATTTTGTCATCGTGTTCTACCACGGCGGCAAGGAGCAGAGCCTGTACCCCTCCCCCCGTCTGCGCAAGGCATGCCAGGGCATGGTCCGCGCAGGTGCCGATCTGGTGCTTTGCCAGCACAGCCACTGCATCGGCGTGCGTGAGGACTACCGCGGCGCAAACATCGTCTACGGTCAGGGCAACTTCCACTTCATCGGTCTGCCCGGTTTCAGCGAGCATCCCCACTGGAGAAACGGTCTGTTCATCGAACTTGATCTGGATGAGGAAATGAATGCAACTTATACCTACCATGCGCTGAAAGACTGCGGCGACCATGTAGACCTTTGCAACGAAGAAGAAAATGCAAAGGTGGTTGGCGACTTCCTTGCCCGCACCGAGACCCTGCTTGACTACGATGCATGGATGGCAGAGTGGATCGCATTCTGCGAAGAAAAGCGCGACCAGTATCAGAACGCTGTGGATATCGCCTTCCGCGAAGGTGAGTTTGAGGGACAAACCCCCAACCAGCTGTTCCCCCACTATCTGGATTGCGAAGCCCATACTGACGTGTGGCGCCAGCTGTATCCCACGTGGAATGGGGATAATACCCTCGAATAAAACAATTCAAAAGCTTGGGGCGGATATGGAATCCGCCCCTACAGTTTTGCCTTTGCAAAAAAACATGTTTCCATACAAAAAGAGCCGAGACTTGCATCTCGACTCTTTTTACTTTTTTCATCTCGCCGACAGGCGAATTTCACTGTCCAAAGGACAATTTCACCTGTCGAAGACAGATTTCACCCATCCGAAGGATGGATTTCACTGCGATTTGCCAAAGGCGAATCGCTTAGACCTTGAAGTTTACGCTGGTGTCACCCTGCAGGTCTGCGCCAAACTCGTAGTCCTTGCCGGGCAGGACTGCGTTGAGGACGATGCCGACCAGTGCTGCAACTGCCAGACCGGAAAGGCTGATGGTAACAGAACCGATGGCGAAGGAGATATTGCCGCCTGCCACGCCATACTTGATACCGATTGCAAGAACCAGGATCAGTGCTGCAATGATAACGTTGCGGGACTTGGTGAAATCAACGTTGTTCTCAACAACATTGCGAACACCAACTGCAGAGATCATACCGTAGAGAACCAGGCTGACGCCACCGATGGTTGCGGTGGGCATTGCGGAAACCAGAGCTGCAAACTTGGGGCAGAAGGAGAACAGAATTGCAATGAAAGCAGCAATACGCACGACCTTGGGATCATATACGCGGCTCAGTGCCAGAACACCGGTGTTCTCGCCGTAGGTAGTGTTTGCAGGTGCGCCGAACAGTGCTGCAAGAGAGGTTGCAAGACCGTCGCCCAGCAGGGTGCGATGCAGACCGGGATCTGCGATGTAGTCGCGCTCACAGGTGGAGGAAATTGCGCTGATATCGCCGATATGCTCCACGATGGTTGCAATTGCGATGGGCATGATGGTGATGATGGATGCGATGATCAAGGAAATATCTGCATTGCCGATCAGACCAAATACCGTGTTTTCCATCTGGAAGGGAAGACCGATCCATGCAGCTTCCTTAACGGCAGTAAAATCAACCATACCGAAGCATGCAGCCACGATGTAAGAAACAAGGACACCCAGCAGAATGGGGATGATCTTGATCATACCCTTACCCCAGATGTTGCAGACGATAACAACAGCGATAGCAAGGATAGCGATCCACCAGTTTGCCATGCAGTTGCCGATGGCAGAACCGGAAAGAGTCAGACCGATAGCAATGATGATGGGACCGGTGACGATGGGCGGGAAGAAGCGCATGACTTTCTTTGCACCGAATGCCTTGAACAGTGCTGCAAGAAGAACATACAGAAGACCTGCACATGCAACGCCGACGCATGCATAGGGCAGCATCTGCGTGTTTGCCACAGTGAACTCGCCGGTAGCGGGATCCTCAAGGAAGGGTGCGATGGCTGCATAGCCGCCAAGGAATGCAAAGCTGGAACCAAGGAATGCGGGAACCTTACCCTTGGTCAGCAGGTGGAACAGCAGCGTGCCAAGACCTGCGAAAAGCAGGGTTGCAGATACGCTCAAACCGGTCAGTGCAGGAACCAGAACCGTTGCGCCGAACATGGCGAACATGTGCTGGAAGCCAAGAACCAGCATGCGGGGCATGCCCAGCTCTTTTGCGTCATAGATCGCCTCATTGCCGATCTTTTTCATGATGAGTGCCTCCTTATAATGCTTGATCAAAAATGGATATATTTGTCTGACCGTCGATCTCTTTGAGATTGACGGAAACGACCTCGGTTTTGGACGTGGGGATATTCTTTCCCACAAAGTCCGGTTTGATGGGCAATTCCCTGTGACCTCGATCCACCATCACGGCAAGTGCGATGGATGCAGGGCGGCCAAGTGAGAAAATCGCCTCGATGGCGGCGCGGCAGGTGCGGCCGGTGAAGATGACGTCATCCACCAAAATGATCCGCTTGTCCGTCACGCTGAAGGGGATGTTGGTCTCGTTGAGCGTGGGCAGTTCATTTTCAAAAGAAAGATCGTCACGGTAGTGGGTGATGTCAAGCTGACCCGTTGGAAGGCTTACCCCCTCCACCTGCTCGATGATATGGGCAATTTCCCGCGCCAGCGGCACACCACGGCGGCGGATGCCCACAAGGGCGATGTTTTCCACACCATGATAGCGCTCGATGATCTCGTGGCTCATGCGCACCAGCGTACGCTTCATGGTTTTATCATCCATGACCACGGACTTCAGTTTCATCTGTGCTGCCCCCTTTTTCCCATACAAAAATGCCCTGCCGCAAAGCGGCAGGGCAGAACATGCAAGGGCATAAATCGCCTTTTAATGATCCGTCTTGCAGCCTCACGGGGCTGTATTAAAGACCTCACTTTGAGAATTTTAGCATGCACACACACGCACGTCAAGCGAATGTTTGTATCATTTTTATTTCAAAAACAAAAATATCGGACACACCGTGTGATGTGTCCGATATAACAATTTTACTTCTGGGTGAAGCGGTTGAGACAATATACAACGCCGATGATAACACCGATGACGATGAAAATGCCAAGATAGCCGGTGCCCATGATGGGCAGTGCTTTCAAAAACAAATCTACACGCATGATTTTAACCTCCCGCTTAAACAAGACCAATGGCAGCCTTGACAAGAGCCAGAATCAGACCGCCTGCAATAACGGATGCAATCTGACCGGATACGTTGACGCCGATGGAGTGCATCAGAAGGAAGTTCTGGTTGTCTTCTGCAAGACCCATCTTATGCACAACGCGTGCGCTCATGGGGAATGCAGAGATACCTGCTGCACCGATCATGGGGTTGATCTTTTCCTTGGAGAAGATGTTCATGATCTTTGCAACCATGATGCCGCCGAAGGTATCGAATACGAATGCCACAAGACCAAGACCGATGATGATGAGCGTTTCAAGCTGCAGGAATTCTGCCGCCTTCATCTGGGATGCGATGGTGATACCAAGAAGGATGGTGATCAGGTTTGCAAGTTCGTGCTGTGCGGACTCGGAAAGAGAGTTCAGCACGCCGCACTCGCGGATCAGGTTACCAAACATAAGGAAGCCGATCAGCGCCACTGCATCGGGTGCAACAAATGCAACCAGCATGGTTACCACGATGGGGAACAGGATCTTGGTGGTCTTGGAAACGGGCTTGCCCTTGTAAACCATCTTGATCTGACGCTCAGCACGGGTGGTGCAAAGCTTGATGATCGGGGGCTGTACCAGCGGAACCAGTGCCATGTAGGAATATGCTGCAACCATGATTGCACCAAGATACTGGGAACCAAGCTGGGTAGCAACATAGATGGAGGTGGGACCATCTGCTGCACCGATGATCGCGATGGATGCTGCATCTGCCAGTTCAAAGCCCAAAAGGGAAGTTGCTGCCAGCGTGAAGAAGATACCAAACTGTGCAGCTGCGCCGAAGATCATCAGCTTGGGGTTGGTCAGCAGGGGCTCAAAGTCGATCATTGCGCCGATGCCGATGAACAGAAGCAGGGGGAACAGCTCCGCGCCCTCAATACCGATGGAAAACAGGGTATCGATCACGTGCTGAACGCCGGTGCCCTCAACCGCAACAGGCAGATTGACCAAAATTGCACCAAAGCCCATGGGCAGAAGGAGGGTAGGTTCCATCTCCTTTTTGATGGCAAGGTAGATCAGAATACCACCGATGATCCACATCACGACGGACTGCCAGGTGATGTACTGAAAATTCGAATAGAGTACTTCCATTTCTCTCTTCCTTTCCAACGAAGTATAATAGTTGTAACATAAGAGCTTGTTGTATAATGACCATAAGGGCATAGTAGCCCCCCGACACATATGCAACGTTCCTATTATACATGAAACACACATGTTTTGAATACTTGTTTTTTACTGATTTTAACGCTTTTTTAGCACCCTTGCATGCTATACTGAATTTGTATCCCAATGGAGTGATTTCAATATGAAAAAAGTATCCACAAGCAAGAAGATGTCGCTTCGGCAATACTTTCCGCTGAGCTATCAAGACACTGTAAAAAGCCTTTTGATTTTTATTGTGGCATGTCTGCTTTGCGCTGTATTTCAGCAGTCGGACAATCCCACCGATACCCATGTTCCGCTGATTTTCGTTTTGGCGGTGCTGATCATTTCACGAAGTACCAACGGTTATTTCTATGGCATCCTTGCCTCCCTTGCAGGTACCATCGTTGCAAACTACATCTTCACCTACCCCTACTTTGTGCTGAACTTCACCATGACGGGTTATCCGCTGTGCTTTACGGTGATGCTTGCCTGTTCCATTTTGACCTGCGCCATGACCTCTCAGGTCAAGCAGGCCGAACGGCTTCGCACCATCTCCCAGCAGGAAAAGATGCGTGCAAACCTGCTTCGCGCCGTTTCCCACGACCTTCGCACGCCGCTGACTTCCATTCTCGGTGCAACCAGTGCTGTCATCGACAACCAAAGTACGCTGAGTGAAGAACAGACAAAGAAACTTCTTGTCGGTGTTCGCGACGATGCACAGTGGCTGATCCGCATTGTGGAAAACCTGCTTTCCATCACCCGCATCGACGACGGACAGACCCGTATCAAGACCGAAGAAGAACTGGGCGAGGAGATCGTCGCTTCCGCCGTGCAGAAGTTTAAAAAGCGCTTCCCCCACATTCGCGTATCGGTACAGGTTCCGGAAGAAATGCTGTTCATCCCCATGGATGCAACCTTGATAGAACAGGTACTCATCAACCTTCTTGAAAACGCGGTCATGCACGGCAAGACCACCGAGAATATCGTCATTCGGCTGGAAAAACAGGTCAACCGTGCAGTCTTTTATGTGGAAGACGATGGTCAGGGCATTGCGCCCGAGGCCATGCCCCACCTGTTTGAAGGTTATTTTACCCATTCCGACGACACCCGCAACATGGGTATCGGACTTTCCGTGTGCAAGACCATCGTGCGTGCGCATCACGGCGAAATGACTGCCGGCAATCTGACACACGGCGCACAATTCACATTCTCCCTGCCGCTTCAAAAGGAGGCATAAGGTATGTCCATCAAAGATAAGATCCTCATTGTGGAAGACGAACACAATATCGCAAGCTTTATCGGCGCCATCCTCAATGCCAATGGCTACGACGTGCTGCACGCACATAACGGTACCCAGGCACTGTCGATGATCACATCCCACTGCCCTGCGCTGGTGATCCTTGACCTGGGTCTGCCGGATATGGACGGCCTTGATATCCTGCGTCAGGTGCGTCTGTGGTCCCACCTGCCCATCGTGGTGGTATCGGCTCGCACCCATGAAAAAGAAAAAGTCACGGCGCTTGACCTTGGCGCAGACGATTACATCACCAAGCCCTTTGGCACCGACGAACTGCTGGCACGCATCCGCACTGCACTTCGCCATACAAGAACGCAGAACGCAAACCCCAGCGTTGCCACCAGCGGCAAATTCCGCGCACAGGGTCTTGAGATCGATTATGACAAGCACCATGTGCTGGTAGATGGTGAAAAGATCCATCTGACCCAGAACGAATACCGTCTGGTGACCCTGCTTGCCCGCTATGCAGGCAAGGTGCTGACCTACGACTATCTGCTTCGTGAACTTTGGGGACCTGCTGCCCGCGGTGACAACCAGATCCTGCGTGTCAACATGGCAAACATTCGCCGCAAGATCGAGAAAAATCCTGCCGAGCCTGAGTACATTTTTACCGAAGTCGGCGTGGGTTACCGCATGATCGATGCAGACTAAGATCAAATCTTCCAATGCCGTACACACAAGTTTTCTCGTAGTATGCAAAACCAATTGTGTGTACGGCATTTTTCTGCCCTTTTTCCTTCAAAAATTGCCTTTGGACATAGACCCAAAAGGTCATATCGTGGTATGATATAGATGTATGTCCTTATAAATAGGTAAGGACATTCAAGTAAAAATAACTGCAAAAGGAGAATGAACCACATGGATTTTGCAGCTGAATTGGCAAAACTTTTGGCAGCAGCCGAAGCTGCACTAACTGCCGAAGAATATCAGGCATTGTTTGAAACGCCGCCGGAGCGCGAGATGGGCGACTATGCACTGCCCTGCTTCAAACTTGCCCGTACGATGCGCAAGGCACCGCCCATGATCGCATCCGCACTGAAAGAGGCTCTGGAACAGGCCGGTATCCCCGCATGGCTTTCCCGCGTGGAATGCGTCGGCGGCTACCTGAACTTCTTCCTTGACCGTGCAAACTTTGCAAAGACCACCCTCGCTATGATTGAGGCAGACGGCGACGACTACGGCAAGACCGACATCGGTCACGGCCGCGTGGTTTGCCTGGACTATTCCTCCATCAACATTGCAAAGCCCTTCCACATCGGTCACCTTTCCACCACCGTCATCGGCAACTCCCTGTACCATATCTACAATTTCCTTGGTTACAAGTCCGTTGGCATTAACCACCTTGGTGACTGGGGCACCCAGTTTGGCAAGCTGATCGTGGCTTACCACATGTGGGGCGACGAAGAGCGCATCGAAAAAGAAGGCGTTCGCGCACTGCTTGAGATCTACGTCCGTTTCCACGATGAGGCGGAAAAGAACGATGCACTCAACGATGAGGCACGCGCCTGGTTCCTGAAGATCGAACAGGGCGACGAAGAAGCACTTCGTCTGTTCAACTGGTTCCGCGAGATCACCATCCGCGAGGTCGAGCGTGTCTACGATCTTTTGAATGTCCACTTCGATTCCTACGCAGGCGAAAGCTTCTACAACGACAAGATGGACCGCGTCATCGACGAGCTGACCGAAAAGAACCTTCTGGTGGAAAGCCAAGGTGCAAAGGTGGTCAATCTCGACGAGGACAACATGCCTCCCTGCATGATTCTGAAGGCCGACGGTGCCACCCTTTATGCGACCCGCGACATCGCCGCCGCGCTCTACAGAAAGGACACGTACGACTTTGCAAAGTGCCTGTACGTGGTTGCATACCAGCAGAACCTGCACTTTGCACAGTGGTTCCGCGTCATCGAAAAGATGGGCTACGAGTGGCATAAGGATTTGGAGCACGTTGCATTCGGCATGGTTTCCCTCACCGACGGCACCCTGTCCACCCGTCACGGCAAAGTGGTCTTCCTGGAGGAAGTACTTGCCATGGCAATCGAAAAGGCTGCCGAGATCATGCGCCAGAAGAACCCCGAGCTTGAAAATCTGGACGAGATCGCAAAGCAGGTTGGTGTGGGCGCAGTTGTCTTCAACACCCTGTTCAATTCCCGCATCAAGGACATCACCTTCTCCTACGATCGCGCACTGAACTTCGAAGGCGAGACCGGTCCCTATGTGCAGTACACCCATGCCCGTATCTGCAGTGTCCTTCGCAAGGCAGAAAACGTGGCAGCGGCAGAGTATGACTTCGACTCCATCTGCGATGAAGAATCCCAGCGCCTGCTGGCGACCCTCGCACGCTTCCGCGATGTGGTCATCAACGCAGCAGACGAAAACGAGCCCTATCTGATCGTCCGCTACGCTGTGGAAGTTGCACAGAACTTCAACCGCTTCTACTACGAGCACCGCATCCTCACCGAAAACGTCGGCGAGACCGCAGCTCGTCTTGCCATCACCCGTGCATGCCGCATCGTGCTTTCCAACGCACTGCACCTGATCGGCATCGCAGCACCTGAGAGGATGTAATCGTCATGGCAGCAAAAAGAGCCACACGCAATGCCTACGATCGTTTCGTGTGTCTGCCCTTGGCCTACGCAGGCGCAGGGTACTTCTGCTCCTATGTGATCGGTCTGCTGTTGACATTGCTGTGTAAGATCCCCGCACTTTCCATTCTGTCCTCAGTGGCAGGTGTGTTGGGTGCGGATTCCCTGCTCATCGGCGCAGTCATCGGCGCTGCGGTGGCTCTTGCTTTCACCCAGTCGCCCTTATCCATCTTAGCCGCCGCTGTGGCAGGCGCCATCGGCTATTCCTTTGCAGGTCTTTTCACCGCTTTCCTTGCGGCATACGCCTGCGCACTGTTTGCCAATTTCATTGTGGGAAAGACGCAGGCGGATATCATTCTGATCCCCATCGTCTGTACTGCAGGCGGCATCCTGATCGCACTTGTGTTGGCAAAACCGCTGGAAAGCCTGTATGCGCTGTGCTCGCAGGCACTGCTTTGGACGCAAAGCCTGCCCAAGCTTCTGCAGTACGTCTGTGCGGCAGTGATCGCGGCTGTGTTTTCCGTCACACCGCTTTCCATGTTCTCCATCTGCGCAGTGCTTTCCTATGGCTCCCTTTCGGGTGCGGCATTCATCGGATGCTGCAGCGCCATGGTTTCCTTTGCAGCAGCAGGTTACCGCGACTTTGGCATGTTCGTCTCCTTCGCACACGCCATCGGCACCCCTCGCTTGCAGATGGGCAACGTCTTCCGCAATCCGCTGACGTTATTGTGCCCCATTTTCTCGGCGGCGCTGGGCGGTCTTGCGGCAGGACTTTTCGAATTCACCTGCTCTGCAGACTGCATTCCGCAGGCATTCACCATGTTCGGTGGTGTGATCACGCTTCTTGCCGGCAGCTCTGCCGATTCCTGGCTGTACATCCTGATGGAAGTGCTGGTCTGCGCAGTGGTGATCCCCCTTGCAGTCACCATTCCGTTCAACCGAATGCTGCGTATTCTGCCCCCCATGCACGGCAGCCCCTATTCGCTGGAGATTTAATCCCTTCACCGAATCCATAGATTCCCGATTTGCCTTGCATTTGTTACAAAAAAGTATATAATTGGCATTGTAACCAAGATTTTACTTACCTTATATAGGAGGAAATAGTTATGCTGGACATCAAGCGGATTCGCGAGAATCCCGATGAGATCCGCGCTGCACTGGCTGCACGCCGCAGCGACATCGATCTTGAACCCTTCTTCGAGCTGGAGAAAAAGCGCCGTGCACTGATTGCTGAAGTTGACGCAATGCGTGCAAAGAGCAACACCGTATCCAAGCAGATCCCCATGATGAAGAAGAACGGCGAAGACGTCACCGAGCTTCTTGCTGAGATGAAGGAACTTTCCGCAGCCATCAAGGTTCGCGACGAGGAGCTTCGCGCTGTGGATCAGGCAGTTACCGATTTCGTACTGACCATTCCCAACGTGCCCCATGCAAGCGTACCCGATGGTGCAGATGATGCAGCCAACGAGACCGTCCGTGTCTGGGGCGAGCCCACCACCTTCGACTTCGAGCCCAAGGCACACTGGGACATCGGTACCGACCTTGGTATTCTGGATTTCGAGACCGCAGGTAAGGTTACCGGCGCTCGTTTCACCTTCTATCGCGGCCTTGGTTCCCGTCTGGAGCGTGCTCTGTACTGCTTCATGCTGGATACTCACACCGAAGAAAGCGGCTACGAAGAAGTCTTCCCGCCCTACATGGTACACCGCCGCAGCATGGTCGGCACCGGTCAGCTGCCCAAATTCGAGGAAGATGCATTCAAGGTTCAGGGCACCGATTATTTCCTGATCCCCACCGCTGAGGTTCCCGTCACCAACATGTATCGTGAATCCGTGCTGGATGCAAGCCTTCTTCCCATCAAGCACTGTGCATACTCCGCATGCTTCCGTGCTGAGGCAGGCAGCGCAGGCCGTGATACCCGTGGTCTGATCCGCCAGCATCAGTTCAACAAGGTTGAGCTTGTGAAATTCGCACATCCCGATCATTCCTACGAAGAGCTTGAGTCTCTGACCAACGATGCAGAGAAGATCCTGCAGAAGCTGGGTCTGCCCTATCGTGTCCAGAAGCTCTCCAGCGGCGACCTTGGCTTCTCTTCTGCCAAGACCTACGACCTGGAAGTATGGATGCCTTCCTACGGCCGTTATGTTGAGATTTCCTCCTGCTCCAACTTCGAGGACTTCCAGGCACGCCGTGCAAACATCAAGTTCAAGAATTCGGTTAAGGATAAGGCTCAGCTTGTTCACACACTTAACGGCTCAGGCGTTGCAATCGGCAGAACAGTTGCTGCAATTCTTGAAAACTATCAGAACGCAGACGGTTCAATCACCATTCCCGAAATTTTGAGACCCTATATGGGCGGCAAGGAAGTAATTCTTCCCGAGAAATAATCGAAAATTTAAATTTTTAGCGGTACATCAAAGGGTGTGCCGCTAATTTTTTGGTTATAACTGCTATTTAACAAAGCTTTTAGGCGCTGCACTCTTGACTAATTGTTAAAATAATGGTAAAATTATATGATAAAATAAGATACCTATGCGGTATCCTAAGCTTTTAGTATATTATTTGAAAATTTAAATACAGAAAGGCAACGAAAGATTATGAAGAATATGGGACTTAACGAAATCAGAGAAAAGTTTTTAAGCTTTTTTGAATCAAAGGACTGTCTAAGACTCGACAGCTTCTCGCTTGTGCCGAAGAACGACGCAAGTCTGCTTCTTATTAACTCGGGTATGGCACCTATGAAAAAATGGTTTACCGGTGCGGAAGTTCCGCCAAGACGCCGCGTTACCACCTGTCAGAAGTGTATC
>JAGBGW010000083.1 GCA_017935825.1 Clostridia bacterium | reverse complement strand
TGCAGCAGTGGGCGGCTATGAGATCGGCATCGGTCAGCTTGTTCTGATCATGGTTCTTGCACTGATCGCCAGCGTTGGTACCCCTGCAGCACCCGGTGCAGGCGCGGTTATCCTGTTTACCATCCTTGCAGGCGCAGGCATCACCGGCGAGGCAGTTATGATGGGTTACACCCTCATCCTTGCGATCAACCGTCCCATCGAGATGCTGGTCACCTCCTTGAACTGCGTTGGTGACTCCGTTGCTGCAATGGCAGTTGCAAAGAGCGAAGGCAAGCTCAACGAGGAAATCTACGACGCATAATCAACGTTGTACAAAATGCAGGAGACAGTTGCGTTTCAAACGCGCAGCTGTCTCTTTTTTTACTCAAAAGCATTGAATTTTGCAATTTTCTTTGTAAAAATTGCAAAATTTACGAAATATATGCGCCGAAATGATTGAATTCTGCAAGAAGCTTTGCTATAATATCCATGCTGCCTTAGATGGCAAAGAAACGGGTGGCAATTGAGCAATAAATGAGGTAATGAAAATGACCAAAGCATATAGTCAGATGACGACGGAAGAATTGAATGCGGAACTTGCCGAACTTCGTGTCCAGTACAAAAAGGTGCAGGCACTTGGCATGCATCTTGATATGAGCCGCGGTAAGCCCTGTCAGGAACAGCTGGACCTTTCCATGGGTATGATGGAAGTGCTGGATTCCACCTCCGATCTGACTTGTGAAGACGGCATGGACTGCCGCAACTACGGTCAGCTCACCGGTATCCGCGAGGCACGAGAACTTCTGGGCGACATGATGGAGAACAATCCCAAGGATATCATCATCTACGGCAACTCCTCGCTGAACGTCATGTTCGATACCATCAGCCGTGTGTGGACCCATGGTGTCATGGGCAACACCCCCTGGTGCAAGCTGGACGAGGTCAAGTTCCTGTGTCCCACCCCCGGTTATGACCGTCACTTCGGCATCACCGAGTTCTTCGGCATCAAGAACATTCCCGTTCCCATGACCCCCGAAGGTCCCGATATGGATATCGTGGAAAAGCTGGTGGCAGAGGATGCTTCCATCAAGGGTATCTGGTGTGTGCCCAAGTATTCCAACCCCCAGGGCATCTCCTATTCCGACGAAACCGTCCGCCGCTTTGCTCGCCTTGAGCCTGCAGCACCCGACTTCCGCATCTTCTGGGACAATGCCTACGGCATGCATCACCTCTACGATCACCATCAGGATCACCTGATCGAGATCCTTGCAGAGTGCAAGCGCGCAGGCAACCCCGATCTTGTCTATAAGTTTGCATCCACCTCCAAGATCACCTTCCCCGGCAGCGGTATCGCAGCCATCGCCACCAGTCCCAATAACATGGAGGACTTCCTGACCTACCTGAGCCATCAGACCATCGGTCACGATAAGGTGAACCAGCTGCGCCACGTCCGCTTCTTTAAGGACATCCACGGCATGGTGGAACATATGAGAAAGCATGCTGACATTCTGCGTCCCAAGTTCGAGGCAGTCATCGATATCCTCAATGAGGATCTGGAAGGTCTTGAAATCGGTTCCTGGACCAAGCCCCTTGGTGGTTACTTCATCATGTTCAGCGCAATGCCCGGCTGTGCAAAGGACATCGTCTCCCGTGCAAAGAAGGCAGGCGTCACCATGACCAACGCCGGTGCAACCTGGCCCTACGGCATGGATCCGCAGGATTCCGACATCCGCATCGCACCCACCTATCCCTGCCTGGCAGACCTGACCAACGCCATGCGCATCTTTACCCTGTGCGTGCGCATCTCCAGCATCAAAAAGATCCTTCGCGACCGCGAAGCAATTGCATAAAATACAAAAAAGCATTTCTTGAAAAAAGAAGTGCTTTTTTTCTTATGTCCTGTTATGATGAAAGAAAAGAAGGTGACTGGCTATGGCATCGGATGAATTGATGGAAGTGATTGAGCAGGCAAGAGGGTTTATGAAAAGAACACTGTCGCCAGGTTATTACGGTTATGATTTTGGTATGAAACTTCTGGACGGCTATTTCGGGCATGAGGGAACGGTATTTGGTGCTGAATTCCTCGAATATGCAGCTTATGCTGGCAATACTGAGGCTAAATATGAACTTGGTATGTGCTACCGCTGGGGTGATGGCGGCGTTTATGCTGAACCGCAGAAAGCACTGCATTGGTTTGGTCGTGCGGCAGAAGACGGACATGAAAAGGCAGCGCAGCTGGTGGAGCAGTTTTCCTCAGAAGAAGGCATGTGGATCATGTTTCTTTCCGCCATAAGCGGTGCACAGGGCGAAGGCAGCAAGTGGTACAAGGCGAAGCTGGGTGTGGAGGAATATTATGCCATGGCTCAAGAGGGAAATGGGGAAGCGCAGTATGAACTGGCGCGCCAGCTGGCAGATCCCACACACATCGGTCCGTTCAAATACAACATCAGCGAAGCTGTCAAATGGTATACGCAAGCCGCACAAAACGGCGTTGTGGATGCCATGGTCAACCTTGCCGTGATTTATCTGGAAGGAAGACCCGGCGTAGAGGCAGACCCCGAATGCGCAATGCAGTGGCTGAAAAAAGCCGCAGATGCAGGGGATGCAGAGGCTATAGCATATTTTGAAGGACAGGACAAGTAACCGTGAAATACGGATATTAATTTCAAAGGAGAACCTTATATGGCACTGGTCGAAGTCAATTTCATTTCCAAAGCGCTCAAGCGCACCGTGACCTTTAATGCGATCATCCCCACGGATAAGTTCTATCCCGATGATCCCAGAAAAGATCCCAAGGACGCCATTCCCTATAAAACGCTGTACCTGCTCCACGGTGCCTACGGCAATTATACCGATTACCTGTCGGGTACCCGCATCCAGCGCTGGGCAGAGGCGCAGAACCTTGCCGTCATCATGCCCTCGGGCGAGAACTATTTCTATCTGGATCAGGAAGATACGCAGGAGTATTACGGTAAATTTGTCGGTGAGGAACTGGTGGAGTTCACGCGCCTGATGTTCCCGCTTTCCCATAAGCGCGAAGATACCTTCATCGCAGGCCTTTCCATGGGCGGTTACGGTGCGTTGGTCAACGGCCTTCGCTACCACGAGACCTTCTCCCACATCGGTCTGTTTTCTCCCGGCCTTCTGATGGACGACCTGATCAATCGCACGGAACTTATTGAAGGTGTCGGCTGGCCCCTGAGCTTCTGGGACAGAGTCTTCGGCACCCCCGATACGCTGGCAGGCAGCGACCGCGACTATTGCCATACCATCGAAACCATGCTGGAGCAGAAAATCGAATTGCCCAAGCTGTACCTGACCATCGGTCGTGACGACTTCCTCTTCGATTGCAACACGAAATTCCGTGCATTCCTCGATGCACATAACGTTCTCTACACCTACGACGAGGACGAAGGCGCCCACGAATGGGACTTCTGGGACCGCCACCTGAAATCCTTCCTCGCCTGGCTTCCTCTTGAAGACCCCATGGAGGGTTTCTCCAGTGGTAATGTGAGATAAATACCTATGAATTGAAAACAGCACCTTGTGCAAGGTGCTGTTTTTTGTCGAAGATTGAAGTATTGAAATGAAAGATGTATAATGTGAATAATTCTTTTGGACGCAATCATGTATTTGTCAACAAATGTCGCTATGTTTAAAGAGGAGAGTTATTATGAAAACGTTGCAAGAACTCCAAAAACAGTATTATGAAGAATTCAGAGGTTTGCCAAGTTATAGTCCTATTGTAAGAAACAACCAAGAAAATGATGCATTCGAATTAGTTGTTTTAAAAGTATTATTTGGTAAGAATTTACCTGAGTTTACAAAAGAACATGTTAGTGAATTTGCAGAATATATAATTTCTCCTCCTGATAGTGGCATTGATATTTTCTTTCAGCATGAGAATGGTGATGAGTATTCCTTTGACGTGATTCAAGTAAAGAATCAAGCGCTTACTGAATCTGAGTTGAAGGCATGTATTTCTGGAATGGAAAGAACGATAGATGATTATTGCAAGAATCCTCAAAGCGTAAATAGTGAAACATGCAAAGCAGTACTTTCCAATTCTTCACTTGATAAAACCAATAAAGCGAAGTGTGTATTCTATGTAGTTCACACTGGTAATACTGATGATTTCGCAGGGGCTGAAGAGAATGAGAGAGTGATTACACTCAAGGCTTTGGATATTCTTTATAAGAATACAAGCGAATACGTTGATTCAGACACGATTTGTATTTCCAGTAAAATGGTATATGGTATGCCTGAGGATGGTAGTGGTGCTGTGGTTTGTAGCTTAAACGGCTATGATTTGGCTTGTTTAAGTGATATATATTATCGTACCGATGTTGGAAGAAACATACTCTTTGGCAGTAATCTAAGAGAATCATTGATTACAGTAAATAGCAAACCTTATAAGGCTATGAGTAAGACCATTTTGGAATGCCCACAAAACTTTTGGTATTATAACAATGGTATTACAATTATTGCACGTGATATTGTTGATAAAGGAAATGGTTCTATTGAACTAAGACGGTTTTCTATTGTAAATGGTGCGCAGACAACAAGTGCCTTGGCTCTTTTTCTAAAAGAAGCAAAGAAAAATAATGCACAGTTTAATATTGAGTGTTTAAAACAGGTATATGTATTAGCTCGAATACTTAAAATACCAGATGAAATGATGCGGCAAGAGATCGCGATATACACTAATACTCAAACGCCCATCACAACACGTGATA
>JAGBGW010000082.1 GCA_017935825.1 Clostridia bacterium | reverse complement strand
CTGTCACGCACAATTGCGACTTTTTCATATCAATGCTGTAGCAAAGGGTTTCAAATTGGGTCGCTTTACGATAAAATATGAGAGAACAAGAACTTCTTTGGAGGGTTCAGCCATGAAAAAGATCATCATGACAGGCGGCGGTACCGCCGGACATATCACGCCCAACATCGCACTGATCCCCATTTTGCAGCGCATGGGCTATGAAGTACATTACATCGGCGCAAAGGATTCCATGGAGGAAAAGCTCATCACCCCGCTTGGCATTCCCTTTTATACCGTAAGCGTGGGCAAGCTGCGCCGCTATTTCGATTTGAAGAATTTTTCCGACCCCTTCCGTGTCATCAAGGGTGTCTTTGAGGCAAGAAAAATCATTGCAAAGGTGAAACCCGATGTGGTCTTTGCAAAGGGCGGTTTTGTCTCCGTGCCCGTGGTCAGCGGCGCATCGCTTTGCGGCGTGCCTGCGGTCCTGCATGAATCTGACCGCACCCCCGGTCTTGCCAACAAGCTTTGCATTCCGCTTTGCAAAAATATTTGCACTGCATTCCCCCAGACGGCGGAGCATCTTGGTGAAAAGGCGGTTTACACCGGCCTGCCCGTTCGTGAATCCCTCCTTCAGGGTGACCGCGCCAAGGGTCTTGCAATGTGCGGTTTTGAAGAGGGCAAGCCCGTGGTCATGATCATGGGCGGCTCCCAGGGCGCACAGGCCATCAACGACACCCTCCGAGAGAGCCTTGATGTGCTGCTCGAAAAATTCCAGTTCATCCATCTTTGCGGCAAGGGCAATCTGGATGCATCGCTGGAGGGCAAAAAGGGTTACTTCCAGCTGGAGTATGCCAACGAGCAGCTGCCCGACCTTTTTGCCATCACCGATCTTGTGCTTTCCCGCGGCGGTGCAACGGCGCTGTTTGAATTTGCAGCACTGAACCTGCCCGTGCTGGCGGTGCCGCTGCCCAAGGGCGCTTCCCGCGGTGACCAGATCGACAATGCCATCGACTTCAAAGCCCGTGGCTTCCTGGAACACCTTCCGCAGGAAGAAATGACGAAGGAAACTCTTTGCAAGGCTTTGAACGCACTGTACGAAAACCGTGCAACGTATATTGAGGCGCTGCAGCAGGCGGATATGGCAGGCGCAAGTGCTCGTGTCATCGAGCAGATCGAACGTGCAGCAGCTTCCCGTAAAAGGAAAAAGTAATGAAAAATAAAGTCATTTGGCTTTGGGCGATTTTGCTGAGCCTTGTGTGCGTGGCATCCATCGGTGTCCTTGCCATGGAACAGTACGATGCGGATGATCTGCGCCTCAGCGTTACCATCGAGTCCAAAAGTATCACGGGTATCAACGGCGGCGCAGTGCGGCATATGACACTGGGCGTCCGCGACACCATGCAGGAGGATTTTGTACAGCTTGCCAAAAGCGCGCCCATCTGGTATATGAGCGACGACAAGCGTGCCTTCGTGTTCTTCGGTGCCGAGCCTGCCCAAAGCGTAACAGCAAAAGCCTGCGATGCCTACGGCAATGTGCAGGATTTATCCTGTGCGCAGAATATCATCGACCTGCCCGATGCTTCGGGGGAATACACCATTGGTGTCTGGGCAAGCGATGGGCGCGACAGTGCACTGTACGCTTTCCGAATCCATGTCATCGGCGACTGAGGAGAAAAAACCATGATCGATTTTCGCAACGGATGCCTGATCAAACTGAAAAAGAACGATGGCTTTCCCCATATTGAGGATATCCGTCCTTTGCTTGTTGCGGGCGAGGAGCTGATCTATGAATATCAGGCCATCCGCGACTACGTGGTGTTTACCACCAAACGTGTCATCGCCGTCAACGTACAGGGTGTCACCGGCAAGAAGAAGGATTTTTCTACCCTGCCCTATAGCAGGATTCAGGCGTATTCCGTCGAGACCAGCGGCGTGCTGGATCTGGATGCGGAACTGGAACTGTATTTTTCCTCCCTGGGTCAGGTGACCTTTGAATTCTCCTTTGCCAGCGACGTAATGGAAATCCAGCGTGCTATCGCAGAGCATATCTTTTGATTTATTCGCAGAAATGGCAGCTCCATTTCTGCGATTTTTTGCAGACTTTTTTCTCGGATAAAAATCCCCCGCGTCATGTCTTGCTCGTGACGCTGCGTTATGTGCTACAATAAGGCTATCAAACATGAAGGAGTGTTGTAAATGACACAAACCTATCTGGTACCCACGGCGACCATCGTCAGCATGGTGGCGTCCCTTGCTGCAGGACTGATCATTCCCGCGGCGCTGTATCTGATCGTCCGTAAAATTTGGGGCGGCAAGAAGCTGCCGTTCTTCATCGGCTGCGGCACCATGCTCGTCTTTGCCTTTGTGCTGGAACAGCTGTTCCATACATTGGTGCTTTCCCTGCCCATCGGCGTGACATTGCAAAGCAATATTTGGCTCTATGCACTTTACGGCGGTTTTGCCGCAGGTCTGTTTGAAGAAACGGGTCGTTTCGTGGCTTTTTCTACTATATTAAAAAGACACCGCGATGACGATGCCAATGCGCTGATGTACGGCGCAGGTCACGGCGGCTTCGAGGCGTTCTATATCCTCGTGGTGGGCATGGTCAGTAACCTTGTGCTGAGCATCATGCTCAACCGCGGCATGGTGGGTGTGCTGACCATGGGTGTACCTGCCGAGATGCTGCCCACGGTGGAGGCCACCTTCGCCCAGCTTGCCAATACGCCGTCCTGGATGTTCCTTGTTGGCATCTTCGAGCGTATCAGCGCTGTCTGCGGCCACCTTGCCATGAGTGTCTTCGTCTGGTTCGCGGTAAAGAATAAGAAATGGTACCTGTACCCCTTCTCCATCCTCTGCCACGCACTGCTCAACATCATCGCCGTCGTTGTCAACAGCGTTGCGCCCGTCTGGGTGACGGAAGCGCTCATCTTCCTGTGCGCCATGATCCTTGTGCTGATCGCCGCAAGAGTCTGGAGAAACAATGCAGGCTCCCTCCATGAGGGAGCTGTCAGCGAAGCTGACTGAGGGAGAAAAACCACATATATAAAAGGATGTATCGCCCGATACATCCTTTTTGTTTTAGTAAACCTCCACGCCCACACGCAGGCGATCCTTGCGTGTGACCTTTTCCACGCCGAGGTAGCGGAATCGCCCGTATCCGCGCACGGACACGATGGAATTTTCATTGACGGTCTTGGAGGTATTCTCCGTCAGCATGGCATCGATGAATACTTTCTTCTGTGTCACCAGCAGCCCTGCCTGCGAACGGGAAAGATTGTACACCCCTGCCACCAATGCATCCAACCGCGCAGAGGGTACATTCACCGCACGATAGGTGGGCTGGGGAAGGAAAGATTCGGGAATTTCATCCGCATAGCTGCAGCGCACATCCGTACGGCTGACGGAAACCATATTTTCGCACAAGTATGCCGCCATAACGTCCGTGCAAAAGACATACGCAGATTTATCGGAAACAAACAGATCGCCGATGGTCTCTCTTTTCACGCCAAGTCCCAGAATGGAACCCAGAAAATCCCGATGGGTAAGCTCCTGCGCAAACTTTTTGTTCAGCGGTTCAATCAAAACCAGCGCGATGGGGAACGCTTCCTTTATAATATCGTACCCGAATGCCGCCATTTTTCGCTCGCAGGCTTCGTGTCCGCCGAAAAGCGTAAAAGGCACTGCACATTCTTTTGCTGCACCCAAAAGGATGCTCTGCTGGGCCATATTTAAAAATTGGGAATAAATCGTTCTGTTTTGTTTGTCCGCCCGTGCGGCGGCTTCAATTAATTTTGCACGAAGGTGCGCGTCTTCGTTTGTCATAACATATCCTCGCCGGAAATTTCTATGACTATTATATAGGGAAAGATCACCCCGTGCAAAGAGTCAAAATACCCCTTTTTATGCAAAACCGTTCGTTTTGTCGAAATAAGTTGAAAAAGAGCCGATGTATACGAACGATTTGTTGAAAGAAGTTACAAAGGTCAGTTGAAAAGGGGTTGCCGGATTGGTATACTAAATCTCGCCCCGAGGGAACGAGGGGTTGAAGCGAAGCAACAGTACGTTGAGCCGATCAACACAAAAGATTTTCAAAAAACTTTGAAAAAAGTGTTGACAAGCTCAAACGACTGTGATAAGATAGCTTCTGTTGCCGCTCAAAACGGCAGCGAGTGATCCTTGAAAACTGTACAGTGGAAGAGACGAACAAGAAGTGTAAAAACGAATTGAAGCAGTCGATTCCGGACGAGATAAAGTAAACGCAAGCGAACGAACTTTCCGGTAAAACGGAAGTAAGTAGAGCTTTGAATCAAATTCTAACTTAAGAGTTTGATCCTGGCTCAGG
>JAGBGW010000081.1 GCA_017935825.1 Clostridia bacterium | reverse complement strand
GTGTGGCAGTGCCGCCGTACGGCAGAACTTTGTGAAGAACTCAAGCGCGCCAGCAAGACCGAGATGATCCACGAAAAGACGGGTCTTGTTGTGGACGCATATTTCAGCGGCACGAAATTGAAATGGATGCTGGATCATATTCAGGATGGCTATGGCCGTGCAAAGCGCGGCGAGCTGATGTTCGGTACGGTGGATGCATGGCTGATCTACAAGCTCACGGGCGGCAAGTGCCATGCAACGGACGTGACCAATGCATCCCGTACGATGCTGTTCAATATCCATACCCTGCAGTGGGATGAGGAACTGCTTGCCATGCTGGATATCCCCAAGGAAGTTCTTCCCAAGGTGGTCATGTCCAGCGGCCACATTGCAGATTGTGATGCTTCCCTTCTTGGTGCACCGATTCCGATCGCAGGCTGCGCAGGCGACCAGCACGCTGCATTGTTCGGTCAGACCTGCTTCAAAAAGGGCGAGGCAAAGAATACCTACGGTACAGGCTGCTTCCTTTTGATGAATACCGGCGCCATTGCAAGAAGCTCCGACCACGGTCTTCTTACCACCATCGCATGGGGTATCGACGGCAAGATCGACTATGCGCTGGAAGGCAGTATCTTCGTCGGCGGCGCTGTGGTACAGTGGCTGCGCGATGAGCTGAAGCTGATCGAAAACGCTGCGCAGAGTCAGGCTCTGGCAGAAAGCGTACCTGATACCGGCGGTGTGGTGCTTGTGCCTGCATTTACCGGCATGGGCGCACCTTACTGGGACATGTACGCCCGCGGCACCATGCTGGGCGTAACACGCGGTACCAGCGCGGCACATGTGGTACGCGCGGCGCTTGAATCCATTGCACAGCAGAGCGCGGATGTTCTGCATGCCATGGAATCCGACTCGGGCGAGACTCTTGGAAGACTCCTGGTCGACGGCGGCGCAAGTGCAAATGATTTCTTGATGCAGTATCAGGCAGATATCCTTGGCACCACCGTCACCCGTCCCCGCTGCGTGGAGACCACTGCCCTTGGCGCAGCATATCTTGCAGGTCTTGCTGTGGGTGTGTGGAAGGATAAGGAAGAGATCGCTCGCCTGCACAGCATCGATGTGGAATTCCGCTCCACCAAGGATGACTACTGGCGACAGGATAAGCGTGCATACTGGAAACGCGCGGTGGATACCGCAAGATTCTGGGCAAGCAAATAACAGCAGCGTGACACAGACACCGTGTGTAGCAATACACACGGTGTTGTTTTTTGTATGAAAAAACTGCAGAATATGTGAATAACGTAACATTCGACAGGAAAAGTTACATAAATACGTCACATTTTTATTGACAATGATATGCAGAGGTGGTACTCTATGGGTGTTGAAAGAAATCACGCAAACATGATGATAAAAGCGCGCTGCATGTTTGCAGGAGAGAAATACTTACACTTTTTGGGAGGAAACACCTATGAGCGAGAAAACAACGATCGTGATCGTGGAAGACAATCCCGACCTTCGCCGTGTGATGCGCGACTATTTGAAAACGCAGGATGACCTTGATGTGATCGGCTGTGCAGGCGACGGCAGTCAGGGCATTGATATGGTGCGCACGCTGAATCCTGACGTGGTGCTGCTGGATCTGATCATGCCCAATCACGATGGTTTTACATTCCTTGAATCGCTGAATAAAAGCCAGATGCCCCGTCCTGAGATCATCGTCACCTCCGCCATCGGGCAGGAGGACTTCATCCGCCGCGCCATCGACCTTGGTGCAAAGTACTATATGGTCAAGCCTTACGATATGGACGTTTTGGTCAAGCGCATCCGCCAATTGATGATGGACAAACAATCCTATTCCACAGGCAATCGTCAAAGCATTCAGGTGGCGGCATCCAGATCTTTGGATGAGCGCATCACCAGTATCTTCCTTATGATCGGCATTCCTGCACATATCAAAGGGTATACCTACCTTCGCGAAGCTGTGAAGATGGTCATTGCCAATAAAGACATCATCAACCGTATCACCAAGGAACTTTATCCCGGCATCGCACAAATCTGTGATACCACCGCAAGCAAGGTGGAACGTGCTATTCGCCATGCCATTGAAGTAGCCTTCTCTCGTGGACGCATCGAAAATATCAATCAGGTGTTTGGCATCAATATTTATTCACGAGGGGATAAGCCTACAAACGGTGAGTTTATTGCGTTGATCGCAGACAAATTATCCATGGAGCAAAAACAGATTTCAGCATAGATTGCAAGACCGTTACTTTCAGAAAAAACATCCGAAGATTCTTAATGGGAGCTTCGGATGTTTTGCATGTTTGTACAGCTGCACGCATATATTGTCTGCGAGACAACGTGATCGATAAAAAGGAGGCAGTCGATATGCAGCAGGATACACAAAACATGCGCGCAGATCGGGTCGTATTTCACACAAAAGAAGAAGTACAGCTGCAGGGCAGGATCGAGCTGGAGGCTGATCAAAGCGATATTGCCCGCGTGATCAGTGTGACGGCATCTGTTGTGCCCGATGGAGCACAGGTGCAAAACGATATGCTTGAAATTTCAGGTCGATTGATTTTTGAAGTGCTTTATGTAAGCGAGGATGCGTCTGATGATGTGGCAGTACTGCAGGCACAGTCTAACTTTCGCCACAGCATGCAGACTCCAGGAAGCGCGACGGGTATGCAGACACGGTATGTCATCCAGGTAGAAGATGTAGAGGAAGTGTTGGAAAATCCGCGCACCACTTCTTTGACTGCGGATGTGGAATTTGCCGTATGGGTGCTTGATACAGCACAGCTTGATATGGATATACAAAACCCGCAGCTGCAGGTGAAAAAGCAGGAGTTTGCTGCGGTGGAAACGCTGGAGCGGCAGACACAGGCAGTAGATATTTTGCGGCAGGCACAACTTCCTGCCCGTGCACCTGCTGTTTCAACGGTGATTGCAAGCGATGCGTTTGCCGTGGTGCGCGATGTAGCAGGTACAGTAGAGGGTACCCATGTGGATGGCGAATTGATCGTATTTACTGCTTACTATGACGATGCACAGCCGCCGCAGTTTTATACTGCATCTTTTAATCTTCCCTTTGGCTTTGATTTGGAGTGGGAACAGCGTGGTATGGGAGAAAATGCATCTGTGATCCTTGCTGTGGATGCATTGGAAGTAACGCCGGTAACAGATGAGATGGGGGAATATCGCCTGTTGGATGTGGAGGCACGTCTGCTTGCCAACGCATCCCTTTGGCAGGAGATTCAGCTGCAACTGCCGGTGGATGCCTATCTTCCGGGACATCAGACACAGCTGCAGACAAAACAGGTCATGCTTTGCAGGCCTGCTGCAGTTAAAAATACGCAGCGGATGCTTCGCTTTTCCGTCACCCTGCCGGGCGGGTACCCGCCCATGGAACAGGTCATCTTTATGCGCGCAAGACCGATCGTGCGTTCCGTGGTGGATACCCAGGATGCAGCACTTGCTGTGGGCGTGCTGATGTGTGATGTTGTCTATCGTGCACAAGGAGACGCACATGCAATTTATGGCTTTCATGCAGCCATTCCTTTTGAAGAGCGGGCAGCCTTTGCCTGTTGTGCAGAAAGTTTGCAGGCAAAGGCCTGGTGCCTGCAGGCAAGCGCAACTGTATTGGATGAAACACAGGTCGATTGCCGTGTGCAGCTGGAAGTGGAATTTAGCTGCATGCAGCCGCATCAAACAGAATATGTGGAAAGCGTCCGAGACATTGCACCTGCGCAGGATGAAAGTGCCATCGTCATGAGCGTCGCGACTGCAAACGACGACCTTTGGTCCATTGCAAAACGCTTCAATGTGTCGTTGGATGCAGTGCTGGCGGCAAATCCAAAGTATGAAAATAAGCCCCTCTGTGTGGGGGATAAAGTGATCCTTTACAGAAGAATTGTCTCCTGAGCGCTTGCAGGTATCGGGGCATGTGTGCATAATAGAACCATCAATGCTTTGAAGGTGGTTCGACTTATGCGCTTTTATGCCCACGCCAAAATCAACTGGACACTGGAGATCACAGGGGTGAATGGTCCCTGGCATGTGCTGGATATGATCATGGATTCGGTGTCCCTGTGCGATGTGCTGGATATCACGCCCACGGATGACGGCAAGATCGTTGTTGCAAACATTGCCGACGTTGCGAATATGCGCGATAACCTTGTCTTTCGCGCGGCGGATGCACTGCAAAAGCATACGGGCACGAACATGGGTGCTGTGATCTCCATGGAGAAAAACATCCCTTCAGGTGCAGGCATGGCGGGCGGAAGCAGTGACGCGGCGGCAACCTTGCGTGCGCTGAACCAACTTTGGAATACCAACGTACCCGATGAAGAGATGGCGGAACTTGCCCTTTCCATCGGCTCTGACGTGCCCTACTGCTACTTTGCAGGCAGAAAGCGGGCAAAGGGAAGGGGCGAGATTCTTTCCCCCTGCGGCGGTGACAGATGCTATCATCTGGTGCTTGCCATGGGCGAGGGCAACCTTCCCACAGGAAGCGTGTTCAAAAAATGCGATGAGTTTGGAATCGCCAACCATCCTGATAACGATCGCATTGCAAAAGCTCTGGAAGCAGGCGATTTTGCTACACTTTATATGCTTCTTCCCACTGCCAATGTGATGCAGCCTGCTGCGCAGGAACTTTGTGCAGACGTCAACGATACCCTTGCGGTTCTCTCTTGCGTGGGTGCAAAAGCTGTCTTTATGACGGGCAGCGGCGCAGCCTGTGTGGGTCTTTTTGAAACGGAAGAAGATGCCAAGGCGGCAGACGAAGCGCTGGAGGGTAAAGTTTTCTGGCATACTTACGCATATACCGTATAACAAATAAAATACTGCACATACTGTATTCATCAAAGGATGGTGTGTGCAGTGAAAAAGTTTCTTCTGTTGGTTTTGTCCCTTGCCTGTTGTCTGCCCATGATGACAAAATATCACACGGCACAGGCAGTGCCCGATGCCGACTCCATGCTGCGGCTGCATGTGGTGGCACAGTCCAATGATGCATCCGATCAGGCGCAGAAGCTCTTCGTCCGCGATGCGGTTTTGGAACTGCTGGCAGACGATATGCGCGCTGTTTCTTCCCGCCGGGAAGCACAGCAGGTGGTAGACGGCTATCTTGATGAAATCAGAATCACAGCCAAGGAAACGCTTGCGCGAAACGGCAGCGATGCAGACGTGTCGGTTTCACTTTCCTTGGAGGATTTTCCAAGCATCTGCTACAACGGACAGATCGTGCCCAAGGGGGAGTACCTCGCCCTTC
>JAGBGW010000080.1 GCA_017935825.1 Clostridia bacterium | reverse complement strand
CCTGCCTATCAGGATGAACCTGACAGAAGATACGGTATGACCTACGCAGGGTACGACGTCCGCTTCTTCGTGGCAGAGGACGTTCTCCACGTGGTGGACGTGGTCGAGTTATGAGTTTATAGTTATGATTTGCCTGCGGCAAAGTGATGAATTTGCCGTGGGCAAATGTTTTATAATGTGGAAAATTGTCGAACCAACGCCACCGTAGGGGCTGACGCCCACGTCAGCCCGCAGGCGTACGATTTTATACAAAAGTATGCGGGGCGATGAGGGCATCGCCCCCTACAAAGCTGCAAAAGAAAAACCACCCGAACACCTCGGGTGATTTTTGTGTTATTTCGATCAGATATCAAGGAAATCCTTGCGACAGATATCCTCGACGTGGTATGCCTTTGCGATCTGCAGAAGCTGGGGATCGGTGATGGTGTAAAGTCTGGGCAGGTGGGCGGTGAGCATGTAAAGCTGTGCAGCCTTTTCCACGGTCTCCAAAAGACCGAAGGTCTCGTCCAGGTCCTTGCCTGCACCGTAGAGTCCGTGCAGACCCCAGATAACGAGGCGGTATTCCTTCATCTTTTCAGCGGTTGCGATGCCGATATCGTTGCCGCCGCAAAGCATCCAGGGCAGTACGCCAATGCCGTCGGGGAAGACCACCATGCACTCGGTGCACATCTGCCAAAGGGAACGGGTCACAGCGCGATCATCCAGCTGATGGACGAAGTTCATGGCCAAGGTATAGGTGGGATGTGCGTGCAGAACAACGCGGTTTGCGGGGTTTACTTCCAAACGTGCCATATGGCTCATCATGTGTGCAGGGAATTCGCTGGTTACAGTGCCGCCGTCTTCAAAGCCCCAAAGAAGCTCTGCGGTGGTGCCGTCCTTTGCAATGCGGACGATGCCAAGGTTGATCTGGGGCGCCTTGGTGACATTTTTGAAATACTTACCGGAGCCGGTGACGATGAAGATCTTGCCGATCAGGGGAGTGGCATCAAAACCTGTATCGATGGTGCGGATGACGTTGGAAAGATCAAGATATTGTGCAACTTCCTCTTCATCCAGCATGTAGCTGATGTTGCCGCCGTTTCTCTCATCCCAACCGAGGCGATACATGTTGGCGGTGGTTTCCTTCATTTCCTCCACAAAGGGAGCGGTCAGAATATCTTTCATTTTCTTTCCTCCAGAATTTCTTTCTCGTATGCAAGAACAGGTGCGATATAGTTGGCTTCGATGCCTTCGCGGCGCAGGTATTCATCCCAGATGTCGCCAAAGGGAGCGGTCTTCAGGTCTTCATGGATGACCATAAGCTCGGTCATGCGGTTTTCATCCTGAAGCTTGCGCATCATGTCGGTGGGTTCAAGCAGAGCGTAAAGCAGAGCCTTGTGGACATTGCGAAGGCCTGTGATCCAAGCGCTTACGCGGTTGATGGATGCATCGAAGAAGTCCGTTGCAAGGAATGCGCGGTCAAGACCGTTGCGCACCAGCTCCTGTGCGATCAGACGCATGTCGTCGTCAAAGAGCACCACGTGGTCGGAGTCCCAGCGCATGGGACGGGTAAGGTGCGTTGCCAGCTTGTCGTTGAAAAGAAGAAGGGACGAGATCTTATCGCCCACGGTTTCCATGGGATGATAGTGACCGTTGTCGATCAGAGGGGTAATGCCATGTGCAGCGGAATAGCTCAGGCAGAATTCCGCAGAACCCACGGTGTTTGCCTCAAGACCGATGCCGAATACTTTGCTCTCCAGCGTGGGGTAAACCATGGTCTTGTCGTAGGGTTCAGCAAAAATCTCGTCAAGAGAAGCCGCCATGCGTGCACGGGGTGCGGTGCGGTCGGCAGGGAAGTCTTTGAAGCCGTCGGGCATCCAGTAGTTGACCACGCAGGGGATGCCGGTCTCCTGCGCAAAATACT
>JAGBGW010000006.1 GCA_017935825.1 Clostridia bacterium | reverse complement strand
GATCATGGGAACTTTGCCGTCAACGTGTGCGATGCTTTCTTTGATCACGAGATCTCTCTCTGCTTCGCTCATGGTCGCGGGTTCGCCGGTTGTACCGCATACGACGATGGCGTCTGTGCCGCCTTCCAGCTGATAGTCCAGCAGCTTCTTCAGTGCTGTGATGTTTACGCCGTTTTCTGTAAAGGGAGTTACCAATGCAACGGCAGAACCTTCAAAAATAGCCATTTTCCTCTCTCCTTGTTTCTTACTTGATGCCGCATTCTTCGGCATGAGCCATGATCCATTCTGCGATCTGAACTGCGTTGGTGGCAGCGCCCTTGCGGATGTTGTCCGCAACGACCCACATATTGATGCCGCTCTCTACGGTATCGTCTCTGCGGACGCGGCCAACGTATACTTCGTCGTGGTCCGCTGCGTCGCAGGCCATGGGATAGCTCAGAGAAGCCGGGTCATCTGCCATCACGATGCCGGGGGCATCCGCCAGGATCTTCTTCAGTTCGTCCAGATCAAACTGCTTTTCGAATTCCAGGTTGATGGATTCGCTGTGCCCGTAATATACGGGAACGCGAACCGTTGTCGCTGTAACCTTGATCTCGTTGTCGTGGAGGATCTTCTTGGTCTCGTTGATCATCTTCAGTTCTTCTTTGGTGTAGCCGTCATCGAGGAAGGAGTCGATCTGGGGCAGGCAGTTGCCGAAGATGGGGTGGTTGAACTTCTTGGGAGCCTCACCCTTGATGCCGTTTTCAAGGTCTGCAAAACCGCCCATGCCTGCGCCGGATACTGCCTGATAGGTGGAGTAGACCACGCGGCGAAGGGTGTATGCATCGTGCAGGGGCTTCAAAGCCACCATAGCCTGAATGGTGGAGCAGTTGGGGTTTGCGATGATGTTGTGATGGGAAAGCAGTGCATCGGGGTTTACTTCCGGCACGACCAACGGTACGGTTTCGTCCATACGCCATGCGCTGGAGTTGTCAACGACGATGATGCCTTTTTCCGCAAAGATGGGAGCGAACTTCAGGCTCGTGCCTGCGCCTGCGGAAAAGATCGCATATGTGATATCCTTGCCGTCCATGCAAGTTTCAGTCAGCTCTTCGACGGTGTAATCACGACCCATAAATTGAACGGTCTTACCGGCAGAACGAGCGGATGCGAAAAGATAGTAGTTGTCTACGGGCAGATTGCGTTCGGACAGGACCTGCAGCATCTTGCGGCCGACCATACCGGTGGCGCCCACGACAGCAATGTTGACGGACATGGATGGTTACCTCCTATAAGTGTATTATTCCAATTTTTGTACCCAAAAACAAAAAGCGGAAAACGCATTAATCATACCAAGAATAAATATGCATGTCAACGTTTGCATGTACTCTTGCCTGTTAAATAGATTGAAAAAAGTGATTTGTTGCGGTATGATAATAAAATAGCCAATGGTATGCGCCGATGGCTGAAACATCACTTTTACGGGAGGCGGCAGATGCAAAGTTATGAATCACTGGCGGCATGTTATGACGCATTGATGGATGATGTGGATTACGCTGCATGGGGCAACTATGTGGTGTCGCTTCTAAAGCAAAGGGGCATTGTTCGCGGCCGCATTTTGGATGCGGCATGCGGCACGGGTGCAGTGACGGAACAGCTGCTTGCCGCACGCTATGACGTCATTGGTCTGGATGTGTCCGAGCAGATGCTGGAACATGCGGCAAACCGCCTGCGAAAAAAAGGCTTTCGCTGTCAGCTGATCTGTCGGGACATGTGCGACATCGATCTGCACCGTGCGATGGATGCCATCAACTGTTCCTGCGACGGCGTGAATTATCTGACGAAAGATCGCGACGTACTGCGGTTCTTCCAAAGTGCCTTCGATCATCTTCGCCCGGG
Organism: Clostridia bacterium; assembly: GCA_017935825.1. Classification (GTDB taxonomy): domain Bacteria; phylum Bacillota; class Clostridia; order Christensenellales; family Maliibacteriaceae; genus RGIG9107. The sequence goes on along the minus strand of JAGBGW010000006.1, from coordinate 256 downwards.
CGGCGTGCTGACCTTTGACATCAGCTCCAAGGAGAAGCTTTCTTCCATGGCAGGGCAGTTCTATGCGGAAGACCGGGGCGACATCGCCTATATCTGGAACAATACCATGGAAGATCGTGTGCTTGAAATGGACCTTGCGTTCTTCACAAGACGGCAGGACGGTCTTTACGTGCGCACGGATGAAGTGCATCGCCAAAAGGCGCATGAGGCAGACGACCTCATCAAAATGCTGGAGCAGACGGGCTTTATGGATATT
>JAGBGW010000079.1 GCA_017935825.1 Clostridia bacterium | reverse complement strand
GTCAGACCATATTCCTGCATCAAAAGCTTGTAGCTTTCTGCTTCTTCGAAGAAATTCAGGTCTTCACGCTGCAGATTTTCAATAATCGTAAGCAATGCAGCATTTACCTGCGGTACGTCGATCAAACGCGCTTCAATATAGCGCCATCCAAGCTGCTTGGCGGCGCGAAGTCTGCGTTCGCCTGCCACAAGTTCATAGCGCCTCTGTCCTGCCGCACGGACAGTGATGGGCTGCAGCAGACCCACCTGCTCCATACTGGCGGCAAGTTCATCCAGACTTGCCTGGGAAAAGATGCGGCGTGTCTGGTTGGGACTGGTGACGATTTGGGAAAGAGGAATGGACAGTACGCCGTTTTTCTGTTCGTGGGCGGCAGCCGAGGATCTGAATTTCATTGCAAAACGCTCCTTTGATCACATCATACACATAGTATTGCACGCATCCTTTGTCGGATGAAAGATGAATCGTTTTGCATAAAATGAGATTTAACCTCTAAAATATGAAAATAAACACAAAAAACACCCCGAATCGACAGCGGAAACAGGGTGTTTTGTTTGATTTACAACGATTTATGTCCGACGATTATTTCTTTTTCATTCCAAGAGGCTTTTGACGTGCCTGATTTCTGGGGTACTTGGCAGGGGTGGAAGCGGTCTTTTCATACACAGCAAGAATGCGGGAGATTTCTTGCGAACCGCTCAGCTTGAAGGGAATGATCTGTTTCTTGGTCAAACCCAGCTGCTTTGCGGCGAACTGACCTGCAGAAAGCTCTTCTTCGTCGGGTTCTGCCTTATAGGCGATCACAAGACCGCCCACTTTCACAAAAGGTGCAAGGTATTCCATGACAACGGAAAGCGGCGCTACCGCACGGGCGCAGGCGATGTCGAAACTTTCGCGAAGCTCGCTTCTTCCAGCTTCCTCTGCACGGGCATGGAGAATATGCAGGTTCTCCACAGGTGCGTTTTCCTGAATAAACGTCAGTTTTTTGCGTGTGGAGTCAAGTGCCAGCACGTTCAGATCCTCGCGTGCAATTGCAAGGGGCACGGAAGGAAAGCCGCCGCCGGTACCCACGTCAATGATGCTTGCATCCTTTCCCAGCAAATCAAATGCAAGAGGCGCAAGAGAATCCGCAAAATGCAGTAGCGCTGCATCTGCATCCTCGGAAATGGAAGTCAGATTCAGCGGTGCGTTCTTCACATTTTCCCAATAAAGCTCCAGTTTTTGAAGTTTATCCTCGGAAAGTTCAATATCCAGCTGTTTCAGCAGTGGCAAAAGATACTCATTCAGCATGTTCTACTCCTGTCATTGGGTCCACTTTGGTGCCCTGTGCCTGCAAACGCATCCTGCGCTGTTTCAGTGCGATCATCAAAACCTGTATGTCCGCAGGGGAAACGCCCGAAATACGCGATGCCTGTCCCAGCGACAGCGGACGAATGGCGGAAAGCTTCTGCCGCGCCTCAAGGCGAAGGGAATCCAAGGCATTATAATCAAAATCCGCAGGCAGAGCCATCTCTTCCAGGCGGCGGAACTGCTCGATCTGACTCATCTGACGGCTGATATAGCCGTCATAGCGCAGGTGGATTTCCGCCTGTTCCCTTGCAGAAGGGATGATTTCGGGAAGTTCAGGGCAAACTGCACGCACTTCTTCATAAGAAAAACCGCGCGTCACCCGTTCCGAAGCAAGATACGAGGTGTCGCGGTTCAATCCGCGGTCGATCATCTGCTGCGGCAGTTCGTTGGAACGAAGTCTGTGCCTTGCAAGTGCTTCCAAAGCGATGGCAAGCTGTCTTTCTTTCTCCTCCAAACGGGCAAGGCGCTCATCGCTTGCAAGACCCACGGCATGACCCTTTCTGGTCAAGCGCATATCCGCGTTGTCCTGACGAAGGAACAGGCGGTATTCTGCGCGGCTGGTCATCATACGGTAGGGTTCGGGGGTCTGCTTGGTGACAAGATCGTCGATCAGTACGCCGATATAGGCATCGGCACGATCCAAAATCAGCGGTTCCTTGCCCTGCAGTGCCAAAGCCGCGTTGATGCCTGCGATCAGACCCTGTGCGGCGGCCTCTTCGTAGCCCGAGGTGCCGTTGACCTGTCCTGCAAAGTACAATCCTTTGATATCCTTGCAGCAAAGGGTGTGATCGAGAATTTCTGCGCGGATGCAGTCGTACTCGATAGCGTAAGCCGTGCGCATGATGCGGCAGTTTTCCAGACCCTCGATGGTGTGCAGTGCATCAAACTGCACCTGCTCGGGCATGGAAGAACTCATGCCCTGCACATAAATTTCCAAACCGCCCCGCACTTCGGGTTCAAGGAAGATGGGATGACGGTCGCGGGCAGGGAATTTGACCACTTTATCCTCGATGGAGGGGCAATAGCGAGTGCCTGTGCCTTCGATGATGCCCGAATACAGCGGCGAACGATGCATGTTGTCACGCAAAATCTGATGGGTACGCTCGTTGGTGTTGGTCAGGTGGCAGGGAATCTGCTCCACATCGATCTCGTCCGTCATAAACGAGAAGGGAACGGGCGGCACATCGCCGTCCTGCACCACGGTTTTGGAAAAATCGATGGAACGGGCATCAAGACGGGGCGGTGTGCCGGTCTTAAAGCGCATCAGCGGAATGCCAAGCTCGATCAAAGATGCGGAAAGATGGCTTGCAGGGAACAGACCCGAGGGGCCGGATTCCTTCACAAGTTCACCTGTAATGGTGCGCGCCTTCAAATAGACACCGGTGGCAACAATGACGCTTTTTGTTTCGTACAGTGCGCCTGTGGTGGTGGTGACAGCGTAGAGCTTGCCGTCACGCATCAGAATATCACGCGCCTCCGCCTGCAGAAGATCCAGATTTTCCTCCTTCTCCAGTACGGAACGCATATAAGACTGGTATTCTTTTTTATCTGCCTGACCGCGCAGCGAGTGCACGGCAGGTCCTTTGCCCGTGTGGAGCATGCGGAACTGACTGCATGTGGCGTCCGCTGCCTTGCCCATTTCGCCGCCCAGTGCGTCTACTTCGCGCACCAGATGACCCTTTGCCGTACCGCCGATGGCGGGGTTGCAAGCCATCAGCGCGATGGATTCAAGCTGAATGCACATGGCAAGGGTCTTTGCACCAAGCCGCGCGGAAGCAAGTGCTGCCTCCACACCGGCATGCCCCAAGCCGATGACCACCACGTCATAGCTGCCTGCTACATAGAAATCCATGGATTACCTCCAGAAAAGTTATCCAAATTCGCAAGAAAGTTATCCACACAATCCACAAAAACGATCCACAAAACGGTGGAAAATGTGGATAACCTGTGGAAAACTTGTGTATAATCGAAAGAAAATCACTTACCAACACAGAAATTTGCAAAAATCGCGTCGATCACGTCTTCTTCGCAGGTGTTGCCTGTGATCTGCCCCAGCACCTGCCATGCCTGTTGTACATCCACACCAAGCAGGTCCACGGGGATACCGCTCATGGCAGCATCAAGTCCACGCTGCAAAATACTGCATGCCTCCTTCAGCAGCTGCACATGGCGCATGTTGCCAAGAAGAAGCTGGGAAGAAGATTGACTGGTTTCGCCCAATGCCATTTCGTACAGTGCATCGCGCAGCGCATCGCCGCCCTCGCCTGTGCGGGCGCAGATGGAAAGTACTTTTGCACGAGGCAGAAGCGTTTCGATCTGAGAAGAGGAGACCTCCGTCGTCAGGTCGGACTTATTTAAGAGAACCAGCAGCGGCTTATCGGTTGGAAGAGATGCCGCAACCTGAGGGTCAAAATCTGCTTGATTTGCCGAGTCGATGACGAAGACCAGAATATCCGCCTGCTCGATGGTGTTTTTAGCACGGTCCACACCGATGGCCTCCACCGTATCCTCCGTATCGCGGATGCCTGCAGTGTCGATCAGTCGGAACACAAGGCCACGCAGCACCAGCCGTTCTTCCAAAGTATCGCGAGTGGTGCCTGCAATGGGCGTGACGATGGCGCGGTCGGACCCTAAAAGAAGGTTCAGCACGGAGGATTTGCCCGCATTGGGTGCGCCGAAAATGGCGGTGGCAACGCCGTCGCGGATATGTCGTGCATCTTTTGCGCTCCGAAGGAGCACTTGCATGCGGTCGGAAAGCCGGCGGAATTCCTCCACGCAGGAAACACGGGTCTCCTCATCCAGGTCTTCATCGGGATAGTCCGCCGCCGCATCGATCTTGGCAAGCAGCATGGTCAGCCTGCTTTGAAAATCCTCAATTTCTCTTCGAAGAGAACCCGAAAGCTGATCCTGCGCGGCGCGGGAAGCAAGCTCACCGTCGGCGCGGATGGCATCCATCACCGCCTCCGCCTGGGAAAGATCGATGCGGCCGTTCTCGAAGGCGCGGCGGGTGAACTCGCCGGGCTGTGCGATGCGTGCACCCAGCTCCACCAAACGTGCAAGGGTCTTCTGCGCGCAGAAACTGCCGCCGTGAACGTGCAGTTCAGCCACGTCCTCGCGCGTGTAGGAATACGGCGCGCGAAACAGCACCGCCATGGCCTCGTCGATCACCTCGCCATCGGCACCGATAATGTGACCGTAGCGCATCAGACGGGTGGGGATGTTTTCAGGTGCGATATTCTTTTTTCCGCGGAAGGCGCTGCAAAGAAGCGATGCTGCATCCCGTCCGCTGACACGCACGATCGCAACGCCGCCCTCGCCCGGTGCGGTGGCGATGCCTGCGATGGTGTCATCAAAGAGAAATTTCATAACACTGACCTCAAATCAAAATGTGGATATCCACACAAGTTATCCACATTTATATGGGATAAAGGTGGGTAAATCGGTGGATTTTGTGGATAACTTATAGGTTTATCCACATATTTCCGAGGTTTATCCACAAATGCTGTGAATTGCTGTGCATAGCACATACACGTTTGCACATATCTTCACGATTCTATTATAACAGGAAAGGGGACGGGCGGCAATGCGCCGCCTGTCAGTTATGAGGTTACAGTTATGATGTCCTTCGGGCGGTTTGAATTGTGATGGAAAAGGATATGCAGCGCTTGACGGATATCTGTAGGGGACGGCGCCTTCGACGTCCCTGCGTGGAGAGCGGTGGAGAAAATTGGATTGTACGTTCGACCATCAAAGGTATGAAAGAAAAACGGAAAAAATTAGAGATTCTTCGACTTCGCTCAGGATGACAAAAACGGTGTGATAGACGGTCGTAGGTGCGGCAACCTGCTGCCCGCCGTGTTGGCAGTTGGAGAGAAATAGGAAGGATGATAGCCCAACATTGAATCGTAGGGGACGGCGTCTTCGACGTCCCTGCGTAGAAAGCGGTGGAGAGAATCGGATTGTACGTTCGACCATCAAAGGTATGGAAGAAAAACGGAAAAAATTAGAGATCCTTCGACTTCGCTCAGGATGACAAAAATGGTGTGTCAAACAGTTGTAGGGGACGGGTTTCCCGTCCCGCAAGACGTTTGATAATGTACGATGTATGCGGGCGGCAGATTGCCGCCCCTACTAAATATGTTGGACGACCGAGCGCATATATTCTTTCAAACGATTCCAACGAAGGGCGGTCGGGACGCCCGCCCCTACTGGATATGTTGGACGACCGAGCGTATGTATTCTTACGAACAATTCCAATGTAAGGATAGAAGATCAAACATGATATCCTTTTTTCAGACAACCCTCACGGGCGGCGGGAGTGAACCCCCGCCCTACGGTGGCAGAGATAATCGACCAAACGATTGATCTTCTTTCAAACAAACACACCAACGGGAGGGCACGGCGGCCCTCCCCTACAAATGAGACCTAACGCATGATTTTTATCATTGTTCAGATCATAAAAGGAACAGCCTGCCGACGACAAACCTTTCTCGGGCAAACCAAACTTGCGCAACGCGCAATCATAACGTTCCGAAGGAAATCATAACTGTAAACTCTAAACTAAAAAAAGAGAGATGCAATTTGCATCTCTCTTTTTTTCCTTATTGGTTACTTACGCACCACGATGACGCGGCGATAGGGTTCTTCACCCTCGGAGTAAGTGGTTACGCGGCCATGATCCTGCAGTGCGGTATGAAGAATACGGCGCTCGTAGGGGTTCATGGGTTCCAGAGCCACGCGGCCGGTGCGAACGGCGCGGGCTGCGGTGCGCTGTGCAAGCTGGGTAAGCGCCTGCTCACGCTTGCCGCGGTAACCTTCGGTGTCAAGCATGACGCGGCAGTAGTCCTCGCGGCCACGGTTTACCACCAGGCTGGTCAGGTACTGCAGTGCATCGAGGGTATCGCCATGATGGCCGATGAGCATGCCCATGTTTTCACCAGCAAGATCGACCTTCAGGGACTCTTCGGTCATCTGTGCGGTGACGGTTGCGGGTGCGCCCATCTTGCTCGTGGTTTCAGTCAGGAAATCGATTGCACGGGATTCTGCGGTGTCGATGACGGTGACGCGAACAACTGCATCGCGTGCGCCAAGACCAAGAATACCGGTGCGGCCTTCGTCCAGCACTTCCACTTCGACCTTATCGCGGGTGGTGGAAAGCTTGGAAAGTGCCTGCTCAATTGCAAGATCCGCATTTTTGGCGGAAACTTCAACAAACTTGCTCATTATTTATCCTCCTTGGCAGCAGCCTTCTTGGCCTTGCGGTCGGGGAAGGTGTTTTCAGTGGTCATGCCGTTCTGCTTTGCGATGCGCTCGGGGGTGTAGACCTTGCGCAGAACGAACTGCACGATCATACCGAATGCAACGGTGACCATCCAGTAAAGACCGAATGCTGCGTTGTAGGTTGCGCAAAGATAAACGGAGAAGAAGGTCATAAAGATCATCATGCCCTTCATGGTGCTTTGCTGTGCGGGGTCGCCGGTTGTGGCAGCACTCTGGGGCGTCATCTTCTGCTGCAGGAAGCTTGCGATACCTGCGATGATGGCGATGATGAAAAGACCGTTGGTGCGGGTGTTGTACGTTGCGATGACGTCAGCCATAACATCTGCGTAGTCTGCAACCGTCACGCCCAGTGCGTTGAAAGCAACTGCTGCTTCCTCAGCGGTGGGGATCATGGAAACAACTGCAGAAGCACCGCGGCCAAAGATAGCCTTGAGGTTGATGGTGAACATTGCATCGGGCTGGAAGACGTTGTGCACCCAAAGGAAACGGCAGCGTTCCATCAGTGCCTCGAAACCTGCCATGTCGCCTGCTTTTACAAGCTCATACATGGAATAGGTTACGTTGTAGCCGATGGTACGCATTGCATTGAAGAATGCAGCGAAGAAAGGAAGCTGGATCAGAAGGGGCAGACAACCGCTCATGGTGTTGACGCCGCTCTTTTTCTGCAGCTGAGCCACAGCCTGCTGACGCTTCTGGGGATCGTTGGCAAAACGCTTGTTGATCTCTTCGATCTTGGGGTTCAGTGCCTGCATGCGCAGGGCGTTTTTACGCTGCATGATGTCAAAGGGCAGCAGCAGCATACGGAACAAAACGGTAGCGATGATGATCGCAAGGCCATACTGACCGACGATATCACAAAGCCATTCCATAGCCGGAGTAAGCAGCCGGGCAAGGAAACCATTCATGGGGCATTACCTCCAAATAGTAATACGAAAGTTAAGGTACGGGATCATAGCCGCCCGAACAAAAAGGATGGCAGCGCAAAATGCGCCGCAACGCAAGAAAGCCGCCCTTGAGTGCGCCGTATTTTGCAATGGCTTCTGCGGCGTACTGCGAACAGGTCGGTACATAGCGGCAATGTGGTCCCAAAGCGGGGGAAATATGCCGCTGATAAAAGCGAATCAGCGACAGCATGAAGTTTTTGACAATGCGTCCCATAACAATCAGATCCAAAGCTTGGCCTGTGCCAGAAGCTTTTCGGTGCATTTTTCGATGGACTTATACTCGGCATCCACAATGGGACGACGGGCAATGAAAATCAAATGATATCCGGGACGGATGTGGTCGATGCGAAGACGGACACATTCGCGCATTCTGCGGCGGGCGCGGTTGCGGGTGACGGCATTGCCGATCTTTTTGGATGCGGAAAAGCCGAATTTCAGTTCACCACGGGGCGCACGGCACCACACAAGCGCCATCAAATGCGTACCGCAGGACTTTCCGCGGCGATATACACGCTGAAAATCGCGGTTTTTTGCAAGACGGTATGTCCGATTCAACGTTCGTCACGACCCCTTTTTGTCGAGCATGGGAAAAACTACAGGGAAGAGAAAAGACCGTGGATCCGACGCAGCACAAAGCTGCCGATGCACGGCCGTTTATCCAGCTTAAACAGTCAACTGCTTGCGACCGCGGCGACGGCGGCGTGCCAGTACGTTGCGGCCTGCCTTGGACTGCATTCTCTTGCGGAAACCGTGAACCTTGTTGCGCTGACGCTTTTTGGGCTGATAAGTACGAAGCATTTTTCTTGTCATCCTTTCAAGTGGGATTTCTATATCACGCCGGGGAAGAAGCTTGTTCTCCTAACGGGGATAACCTTATCAATTATAAGAAAATTTCAAGGTCGTGTCAAACCTTTTCGCAGGAGAAAACCTTGGTTTGCGTAAGTTTTTTCTGTTTTTTATTATAAAAAAAGTAAATTTCAGTCTTTTTTTCGTTTTTGTGCCAATTTCAGCCAGCCAAACAGCGTCTTTTCAATATCCTGAAAAACCTGCATATGTTCCGTTTCGTTGTGGATCTCGTGGCGCATATGGGGGAAAAGACGTCCGGTGACGGCGGTATATCCCACGCCCTGCAGATGGCCGACGGCCTTGGAAAATGCAGCTTCATCAACGATACAGGGATCATCCGCCCCTGCAATAAAGCGAATGGGAAGATCGCTGTTGTGCATTGCCCAGCCGTCTTTGGCATAGGCGCGCTTCATCAGCGTCAAAAGTGCGATGTAGCCGTTGAGCGAAAACATGTAGCTGCACAGGGGGTCGGCATTGTAGCGTTCCCGCACAGCAGGGTCCGTGCAGATCCACGCGTTTTTTCCTTCGCTTTCAAATTTTTTATTGAAAGCGCCCATGCACAGGTTTGCGGCAAAGCTGCTTTTTGTCCTGTCACCTTTGAAGAAAGAGGCGGCCTTGAGCAGGACCACGCCGATGCCTGTCATCGGATTGGCAGAAGGGGAACCGCAAAGGATCACGCCGGCGTAGGGGGCATCGTCTTGTGCCAGCATGGCGCGGGCCACCAGCGTACCCATGGAATGGGCAAAGACGAACAGCGGCAGATCGGGGAAGTGCTCTTTGCAGTATGCCGATACAAGACGCGCATCTTCCACAGCGCCCTGCGCACCATGGGCATAAAAGTACCCCAGGTCTTCTTTTGTGCGCACGGATGCACCGTGACCGCGATGGTCGTGCATCACCACGCAGAAGCCCTTGTCCGCAAGGTACTGCGCAAGGTCCATATAGCGCTCCTTGTATTCCAGCATACCGTGGATCATCTGCACCACGCCGCAGGGGGAGTCCGGTACGATGGAAAAACAGGACAGTTTCAGTCCGTCGTGTTTGCTGGTCAGTGTAAAACGGTTTATCTTGCGTTGCATGCGCAGCCCTCCTGTCCGTGCTGTTTTCTTTGATTTTATCAAATATGAAATGAAGAAGGGATAAAAGTTTGTACTGTACAAAAAACATCGCCTTTCCGCATTGGGTAAAAGCGATGTTTTTTCGTTTATGCTTGTTTTTCCTTGGGCATGACCAGATTGAGGATGATCGCCGAGAGGAAGACCACGGCCACGCAGTTTTCAGCAAAGACCGTGCGGACGATGTTGGGGAAGATGCCGAACATCTCGGGCACCTGGGTAAAGCCAAGACCGATGCTCAAAGAAAGCGCGGCAATGGTGATATTGCGCTGGGAAAAGCCGCAGGAGCCGATCATCTGCAGACCCGACACCACGATGTTGCCGAACATCATGATCGTGCAGCCGCCAAGTACGGCCTCGGGCAGCGTTGCAAGCACTGCACCAAAGACGGGGAAGATACCTGCAAGAAGCAGGATGCCTGCGCCGGTGGCGATGGTATAGCGGTTGATGACACGGGTCATGGCAAGCAGACCCACGTTTTGGGAAAACGAAGTGATGGGCATGCAGCCAAAGCATGCACAAAGGGAGCTGATCAGACCGTCGCAGGCAAGGCTGCCGCTGATCTCTTTATCGGTCGCCTCCCTGCCAAGGACG
>JAGBGW010000078.1 GCA_017935825.1 Clostridia bacterium | reverse complement strand
GCCTTTAGACGCTGGCCGGTAACAGAGGCTTATAGCCTCAGTGCAAACCACCCGTTAGACGGGTGGTTTTGATTTTTTGCCGATCGATATTGTTTTGAGGGGAGAACAATAAGCATGGAGGATAACATGAAGAAAAAATAAATGCTTATAGGTCGATGCGGCAAAACAAAACAGGGGAAGATACAAGTGTTATGCGCGGCGTACGTAAGCCATGCCGTAGACGCCGGGGCCAACGTGGGTACCGATGGTACCGCCAAGTTCCACCATGCGGCTTTCGCGCTCTGTTTCGGGGATGTTGAAAGCATCCATCAGCTTATGGCAGGCGGTGGGGTCCTTGGAGTAGAGGAACACGGGCGGATAGTCGGGGTCAAGATCCTGAGATTTCAAAATCTGCACCAGGTGGTCAAAGGCCTTTTTTGCACCGATGGATTTGCCTGCAACAGCCACGGTACCTTCGTTTGAGATCGTGACCACGGGCTTGATGCGCATGATGATGCCTGCGCCTGCCTCCACGGCGGTAAGACGGCCGCCCTTGTAGAGATATTCCAGCGTATCCAGTGCGGCGTGAAGCCCCATGCGGTCGCGAAGGGAGGAAAGCTTTTCGATGATTTCCTCGGCAGAAATATTTTCCTTTGCAAGACGAAGTGCCTCTGTAACCAGCATTTTTTCTGCCGCGGCACCTGTTCGGGAGTCAAAGATGTGGATGCGGTCGTAATCCACGTCCATCTTTGCGATCTGTGCACTTTGGCAGGTGCCCGAAAGCGCGGCGGATATGCAGATGCAGATCGCATCGTCGCCTGCTTCTTTGGCATCGCGGAAAAGCTTTGCATAATCTGCAGGGGCGGGCTGGGAGGTCTTGGGAAGTTCGTTTGTTTCCGTCAGCAGACGGTAGAATTCACTGCGGGAAAGTTCATACTCGCAGCGGTAGGTTTTGCCCTGATGGGTGATGGTCATCGGTACAAGACCAAGACCGAGGGCGGATGCCTCTTCCACGGTAAAGTCGGAAGCGGTGTCGGTGATAATGCGGATTGCCATTTTAGACGTTGGTTCCTTTCATCACGTGCGCGGCTGCATCGCGGATGATTTTCAGCGCCTGCAGTACCTGCACGCTGTTTTCTTCTCCCATTTGCGCGACCATTTGGCGCACAACGTCCAGTGAATGCTCGTGTTCTTCTATAAACAAATGCCTTTGTGCTTCGCACAAGCGTACAGGGGTGCTTCGGCGGTCGCCGCTTTGCTCCACGCGCTCGATCAACCCCTTTTCCTCCAGCGAGCGCAGCGTGCGGTTCATCAGGCTTTTTGCCATACCCGTGGCATTGCAAAGCTGGGTGGGGGTCATGGTATCGTGGTCCTGCCCGGATATGCGGAATAAATGATTGCAGATATGAGCTTCGTTATAGGGCAGTGTCTGCACGATACGGCTGTTGTTGATCGCAGTGGATACGTCGATCCAAAGATTGAGCAGTTCATCTTCCATTGTGTTGATCCTCTGGGAGAATTATTGTTCACTTTGTGAACAATAATATCATACACACTTTTACAACACCTGTCAAGCATGGTACAATGATATGGAGCAATCAAAGGAGATTTGTAACCATGACGGTAAGATTATATGAAGATGACGGTATGCTGCGCAGTATGCAGGCGCAGGTTTTGTCCTGTGAGAAAACGGAAGGCGGCTATGCTGTGGTGCTTGACCAAACCGTATTTTTCCCCGAAGGCGGCGGACAGAACGCAGATTGCGGCACCATCGACGGCATCCCGGTGCTTGATGTGCAGCTTTCGGGTGATACGGTGATCCATACACTGGAATCTCCGTTGGAAGTGGGAAAAACCGTCACAGGTGAACTTGATTGGAACATCCGATTTGCCCGTATGCAGAGCCATTCGGGCGAGCATATTTTGTCGGGCACGCTGCACAATCTCTATGGTGTCAACAACGTGGGCTTCCATATGGGAAGTGAAGATGTGACACTGGATGTGGATGCACCCCTTAGCCGTGCACAGCTTATCGAAGCGGAACAACGGGCAAATGCGGTCATCGCCCGCGATGCAGTGATTCGCGCCTGGTACCCGGATGCGGAGGAACTTGCCAACCTGCCTTACCGAAGCAAAAAGCAGATCGATGCGGCACTTCGTATCGTGGAAGTGGAGGGCACCGACCGCTGCGCCTGCTGTGCACCCCATGTGCATACCGCAGGTCAGGTGGGCATCGTCAAAATTCTGGATGCCATCCATTATAAGGGCGGCATGCGCCTGCACATCCTTTGCGGATTGGAGGCTGTGGCAGATTACGAGAAGAAATACCAGGCGGTTTCCGCCTGCGCAACGGCACTTTCCGTCAAGCAGGAGGAACTTTTTACCGCTGTTTCCCGTCTGCAGGAAGAAAACGGCCGCATGAATGCGCAGATTCGCGGCATGTACCGCGCCATGGGCAAGATGTTGGCAGATACCGTGCAGGCGACCGACGGCAATGTCTGCGTATTTGCCTCCGCTTTGGATAACGAAGGCATGCGTGAATTTGTCAACACCGTCATGCCCCGATGCGGCGGTGTGTGCGCCATCTTTGCAGGCGAAAACGGCAATTACCGATACGTCATCGGGTCGGAAAACGTGCCCCTTCGCGCCTTTGTCAAAGATATGAATGCTGCACTCAACGGCCGCGGCGGCGGCAAAGACTCTCTTGTGCAGGGCACGGTGGCGGCAAACGAGGAAGCGATCCGCGCATATTTCGATTGATTCTTTACAGAGAATCTTCTTTGGTGTATCATCTAATTGATGGAACACCCATCGTACAACTGCATATGCATCTTGGCATCTAAGGGAAACAGGTGAAAATCCTGTGCGAACCCGTCGCTGTAAGCGGGGAGCCTTTGCGCATAAAGTCACTGGGTCGGTTTTCGATCGGGGAAGGCGTGCAAAAGACAGAGATCCGTAAGCCAGAAGACCTGGTACAAGATCGCCCGTGCACCACGTGGATTTGGAGCGACGGCAAAGAGAAGGAAGAATCACGCGCAGTTTTCTTTTTGTTTGCAAAACCTCCGAATCACAACAAAAATCGGAGGTTTTTCTTATGGAAAAGAAAACAAAAAAACTGTTGATCATCGGGATTGTGATTCTGGCAGTACTGGTAGCGGCATTTGCCATCATCTGGGGTGTCACCCGTCCCGAAACAAGTCAGGGCGCAAAAGAAGTTATCGTCATCGTCGATTACGGCAATGACACGTCCGACACCTTTGAAATTGATACCGATGCAGAATTCCTGCGCGAAGCGATCGAGGAGGAAGTAGGCCTTGAGGGCGATGAGTCCGAATTCGGACTGTTCATTCGCGCTGTCAATGGCGTTGCGGCAGACGAGTCGCTTCAGCAGTGGTGGTGCATCACCAAGGGCGGCGAATCCGTGATGAGCGGCGTGGATACCACCCCCATCGAAGACGGCGATCAGTTTGAACTGACCCTGACTACCGGCTGGTAAGCATGAAAACCACAGTAAAAGATATTGCGGCCATCGGCGTGGCGGCGGCAATACTGCTGGTATGTCAGGTGGCGATGAACTTCCTGCCCAATATCGAGGTGGTTTCGCTGTTTGTTGTGCTGTTTACCCAGCATTTTGAACGCAAAACACTTTGGATCATCTACGTTTTCGTATTGATCGAGGGCTTGATCTATGGCTTTGCCATGTGGTGGTTCGTCTACCTTTATATCTGGACGATACTGTATTTTGTCACGCGGTTTCTGCGCGACATGCATGAGCCCCTTGGCTGGGCCATCGTTACAGGGCTTTTTGGCCTGCTTTTCGGCGCGCTTTCGTCCATTCCCACCTTATTTACCATGGGTTTCTACGGCGGCATTGCATATTTCGTACAGGGAATCATTTTCGACCTTGTGCACTGCGCGGGAAATTTTGTCATTGCCCTTGTACTGTATCGCCCCATGGACCGCATTTTGGGAAGAATTTTACAAGCATAAAAAGAACACCGAGGCTTTTACCTCGGTGTTTTTCTTATATGATCTGCATCTTTTTCAGAGCCTTTGCAATGCCGTCGTGATCATTGTCGTCGGTCATCATGAAGAACTTTCCATGCAGTGCTTCGGGTGCATTTTGCATCAGTACACTGCGGCGTACGGTGGAAAGCATGGTCAGATCGTTGTAGTTATCGCCAAAGCCGATGGTGTCATCGAGGCTGATGCCTTTTTTCTCGCAGAAAATCCGCACTGCAGCGCCCTTATCCACGCCATTTGCAGTGATTTCGATCAGCTTGACCGAAGACTGTGCAAACGTAAGTTCAGGGAATTCTGCAATAAGCGCCTGTTCCACCTCGTTTGTAATGGAAGGATCGCAGGTGCACAGGATTTTATTGATTCGCGTATCGGGTGCCAGCATGTCGGGCGTCGCCTGCTCGGGGGTTGCCTGTAAAACATATGCCTCGTGCAATGTTCGGGGATCGTTGACGTTGCGGACAAACCAGCGGTCGGCAGTGTAAAGGCTCCATGTCAGGTCGTAACCTTTTTCTTCTACGAAGCGGATCAGCTGCGCTGCCCGCTGCAGAGGCATGCCCTGATTGTGCAGGATCTGTCCCTGTTCATCGATGATCAGCGCGCCGCCCAGCGCGATCATGCAGGCGGAAAGATCATATTCTTTCAAAATCGGTACAAGACCTGCGGCGCAGCGGGAGGAACAAAGCGTCAGGATCGCACCGTTTTCCACGCAGGTCTGCAGTGCCTTTTGCGTTTCGGGCGTTACCCTGCGGTCGGAATTGATCAGGGTACCGTCAATATCGGTAAAAATAGCGATGGGCATGAAACGATTCTCCTTTGAAAAAAGAAAAACGGTGCGATCAACGATCGCACCGTCTGTGGTTTGTGTTTTAGTTTGCGGTAACTGCGTCCAGGTTGGTGGGCTTGACGGTGTCAGCCAGCAGCTGCAGAATCTCGTCGGGATTCTCGATCTTGTACAGCGTGTCTTCCACATGCAGACGACCGTCTACAGTGATGTAAACCATGGGTTCGATTTTTTCGGAGCCGCTGGTGTAGAACTGCACACGGTAGCCCCAGCAGTTGGTGAATTCTTCCTGCAGCACCGTAAGCTCTGCTTCCTGCAGAAGCTGCGAAAGGGTGATGCCTTCGTCATAGACCGTGACGTTTTTGGAGTAGGTGGATGTTGCGCTGTACTGACCTACGCGGAATGCATAGTACTGCTTTGCGTACAAAATCGTAGCGCCGATCACTTCGACGGGCTCTTCCTGCTTTTGTCCGCAGGCACCCAGGGTAAATATCATAGCGATCAAAAGTACGATCGCGGTAAACTTCTTCATTGTAATGTCTCCTTTGTTAATAGGGAATCTCCAATAGTATATCAAATTTTGTAACAAATGCAAATGCCTCGTAACAATTTACGAGGCATTTCATGAAAAAACAAATTCAATTTATGCAATATCGGCCATGATCTGTGCGATGGTCACGCCCCGGAAAGATTCACAGATGTCCTGCTGGATCTTCTGGTAGTATTTACCAAGTGCAGCAGCGTTGTCGTCCGCAGTTTCGTCATCACGGCGTTCCAGACGGATAGGACCTTCCATGATGGAAACGATATCAAGCAGTGTGATCTGATCGGGAGTTTTCTCCAGATAGTAACCGCCGCGCTGACCTTTGACGGAACCCAGAATACCGCCGGAAATCAGCTTGTGTGCGATGTGATGGATGTAATTGCTGGGGATGTTCGTATCTGCGCAGATGGCTTTACCGGAAACATAACTGCCGGGCCGCGATGCCAGATGCATTACGGTTCGGATTGCATAATCGGTTGTCACATTCAGTTGCATAGTGTATAGCCCTGCCTTAATTTAATAGCGCCCGTCTGCGGGGCGTAAAGATATCATCTTTCTTCATCGTATATTATACACTCTGTTCCATATAAAAATAAAGCGTTTTTTGATGGAATGACGAAAATTATGACGTTTAACTAAGCTTGGAAGACGAAATAAGGCAAAATGTTTGCAAATATATGTTTATCGATAGAATGATGACAAGGAATATATGTGTGCATTGCATACATAACGGATATTGTATCCGCAATTGTTAATATATCGTGAAAAGTACAAAGAAAAAAGCACTGAAACTAAATGTTTCAGTGCTTGCGAGTGGAGATGAACGGGCTCGAACCGATGGCCTCCTGCGTGCAAAGCAGGCGCTCTCCCAACTGAGCTACACCCCCGCAACAGAAGATAGTATATAACAAGACAGATCAAAAGTCAACAGTTTTTTCAAAAAAGTTAAAAAGATTTGCACGAAACCTTTCTTCCAATTATATAGGGACTATAGAGTGTACGGACTGCACGAAACTGCACCCGTCGTAAAGATGATTGTACAACGGATTCTGAACGAAGCAGGAATCCGAAACAGACTTTGATTCTGCATTCGTGATTTGGGTAAAGAACACTGTGTGGCCACGTTCGCCCATAAAGTATATATGATGCGTGAGATCATGTCAGTATAGACGAACGGCTGCAGCAACATGAAGCAAGTCTATAGAGCGGGCAGGTGCACTTGTAATGCTGTGTCGAGAGGATAGTTTAATATAATATGAAGAAAAAGCCAAAAGCCACTTGCCTGGCGGCGGAAATTGCGATACAATAATAAGCACGGACGGTACAGTCCGTGTAAAGCGATGATCCTGAAACCTGTATATAATAGGTAGAAAACAACGCTGCAAAAGATTTTTCAAAAAACTTCAAAATTTTTGAAAATAGTTGTTGACAACTGAGGATCAATCCGCTATACTAACAAAGTCGCCTCGATGAGACGACAACAAAACCTCAAATGAGGGCGCATAGCTCAGCAGGTTAGAGCGCACGCCTGATAAGCGTGAGGTCGGTGGTTCGAGTCCACTTGTGCCCACCATGCATCCGCAAGGATGCTGCGGACCCTGACAACTGCATAATACGAAAAGACAAAGAGATAAAGCAAAGGGAAACAAACTTGCTTATAGCGAGATGAAAAATAATT
>JAGBGW010000077.1 GCA_017935825.1 Clostridia bacterium | reverse complement strand
GATAAAACCTGCAAGGTACAGCGACCCTGCGCAAAGCGCGATACCGCCGCATTCCTTTGCAAGAGAAGTGGCTTTTGCAAATGCCGCTTCCGCATCGGAAATTGCCTGCACATCACCTGCGCCGAAGGTG
The DNA here is from genome assembly GCA_017935825.1 of Clostridia bacterium. Classification (GTDB taxonomy): domain Bacteria; phylum Bacillota; class Clostridia; order Christensenellales; family Maliibacteriaceae; genus RGIG9107. The sequence goes on along the minus strand of JAGBGW010000077.1, from coordinate 6,090 downwards.
GAAAACTGCTGCGCAAGAACTTCAGCAGCTTCGCCGCGACCTGCCATGATCTCGCAGGTCACTACGGACGCTGCATGAGGTGCGAGGATTTTGATACAGGAAGAAACATCCTTATCCCGCATGGCGGTAAACAGCATCACAATGGGGCGGTCGCTTGCAAATTCCGTAAGATAGTCGGAAAGTACAGCTGCACCGGCGCTGTTATGCGCACCGTCGATCAGAAGATCGTCGTGCACCCACTGGCAGCGCCCATCCCAGCGAGCGTTTTCGATGCCCTGATGGATGGCGACAGAAGAAATGGCAAAGCCTTCCTTCTGCAAAACGCGGATGGTCTCCAGCGCACAGCCAAGGTTGATGGCCTGATGTGCACCTGCCATAGAAAGCTTGGTGCCGTCTTCCAGAATCAAACCTTCGCGCACAAATGTGCATTCGGGTACCTGTGCCTGACACAGTGCTGCGACTTTTTCCTTGGCGGTAGATGCAATGACCTGCAGCGCTTCGGGATAGACCTGAGGTGCCACCACCACGGGGCGACCGGCTTTGATGATGCCTGCCTTCTGCGCGGCGATTTCCTCGATGGTATTGCCCAGAATGTGGGTATGGTCAAATCCGATGGACGTGATGACGGAAACAAGCGGGTCGATGGTGTTGGTGGAATCCAGGAGACCTCCAAGTCCTACCTCCACCACGGCGATATCCACATGCTGCTGTGCAAAATACAGATAGCCAAGTGCCGTGACCACCTCAAATTCCAAAGGAAAGTCAAAGCCTTCTTGGACGATGCTTTCACATGCCGACTGTACCTGACGGGTCAGTCGAATCAGATCAGCATCGGGGATGGAAGTTCCATCGATGCGAATGCGCTCGTTGAATTTCACAAGGAAGGGTGAGGTGAAAAGCCCTGTGCGGTAGCCGGCTTTCCTCAAAACGGAAGAAAGGATCGATGCCGTGGAGCCTTTACCGTTGGTGCCCGTCACATGCACGATGGGATAAAGACGCTCAGGGTTACCGAGCGCCTTTAAAAGTGCACGCATTCGCTTCAAATCATCCTTTTTTGCACCGAATTTGTTGCAGGAATGGATGAAGCAAAGCGCTTGTTCCATGTTTTGGATCATATTTATGCCATCTGACGAAGGTCGTCGATGCGGGTCGCAAGGTTCTGTGCCAGGGCGCGGTTGTCTTCCAACTTGGCGCGCTCTGCAGCGACCACGTTTTCAGGTGCGCGAGCCACGAATTTTTCGTTGCCCAGCATGCCTTCGCCGCGCTTGATCTCGCCGTGTACACGGGCAAGCTCTTTTTCAAGACGGGCCAGTTCCTTTTCGATGTCGACCAGTTCGCCCATGGGGATGAAGCCCTCTGCTGCGTTGGTGACGATGGAAACGCTCTTTTCAGGCTTTGCATCGTCGGCGCTCATCCAGGTGATGGCGCTGACGGAAGCAAGACGGCAGATTGCAGCCTCGGTGGTGGAAAGGGCGCTGCCCTCTTCCAGAGCACGGACATACAGGCTGGTCTTGATGCCGGGTGCTACGCCCATCTCGCTTCTGATGTTGCGGATGCGGCGGATCAGTTCCATGGCATCGTCCATGGTCTTGACAGCCTCGGCATCGGAAATACCGCGGACGACGGGCCAGGAGGAAAGCATGATGGAATCCATACCGGGCAGGTAGGAACCGATTTCCTCGGTGACAAAGGGCATGAAGGGATGCAGCAGCTTCATGGAGTCGGTGATGACTGCGCAAAGCACGCTCTTTGCAGCTTCACGTTCTTCCTCGGTGCCGTCATACAGGCGGCTCTTTGCCATTTCAACAAACCAGTCGCAGAAGTCGTCCCAGATGAAGTCGTTGCAGCGCTGTGCAGCCATGCCAAGGTCGTAGTTGTTCAGGTAATTGGTGACATCCTCGATTGCGGAATCCAGGTGACCAAGGATCCAGTGGTCAGCCAGGTCCAGCTTGACCTGATCAAGAGGCTTTACGTCCTCCTCGCCGATGTTCATCATCACGAAACGAGCTGCGTTCCAGATCTTGTTTGCGAAGTTGCGACCGGCCTCAACGCGCTCCCAGTAGAAGCGAAGGTCGTTGCCGGGGGAGTTGCCCACTGCAAGAGAATAGCGCAGTGCGTCTGCACCGTACTTTTCGATAACTTCCAGAGGATCGATGCCGTTGCCAAGGGACTTGGACATCTTTCTGCCCTGGGAGTCGCGAACCAGACCGTGTACAAGAACGGTGTGGAAGGGGGGCTGCTCCATCTGCTCCATGGAGGAGAAGATCATGCGTGCGACCCAGAAGAAGATGATATCGTACCCGGTGACAAGCACGTCGGTGGGGAAGAACTGCTCAAGGTCTTCGGTCTTATCGGGCCAGCCAAGGGTCTCAAAGGGCCAAAGTGCAGAAGAGAACCAGGTATCAAGTACGTCTTCTTCCTGCTTGAGGTGCGTACCACCGCACTTGGGGCAGACGGTGGGCGTTTCACGGGATACGATGATCTCGCCGCAATCGCAGTACCATGCAGGAATGCGATGACCCCACCAAAGCTGACGGGAGATGCACCAGTCGCGGATGTTCTCCATCCAGTTGTAGTAGGTGCGGCTGAAGCGCTCGGGCACGAACTTGGTGCGGCCGTCATAAACAGCTTCCAGTGCGGGCTTTGCAAGGGGCTTCATGTCCACGAACCACTGCTTGGAGATGATGGGTTCCACGGTGATGTGGCAGCGATAGCATTCGCCCACGTTGTGTGCGTAATCTTCGATTTCTACCAGATAACCCTGTTCGCGCAGGTCAGCCACGATCTTTTCGCGGGCTTCCTCACGGGTCAGACCAACGTATGCCTCGGGGCAAAGGTCGCTCATGGTGGCATCATCGTTCATGATGCGGGGCATGTCAAGGTTGTGACGCAGACCAACTTCAAAGTCGTTGGGGTCGTGTGCAGGAGTGATCTTAACAGCGCCGGAACCAAATTCCATCTCAACATAGTCGTCTGCGACAACAGGAATCGTGCGGCCGGTCAGAGGCAGGATCAGCTGCTTGCCCACAAGGTCGCTGTAGCGCTCGTCCTTGGGGTTGACTGCAACTGCGGTATCGCCCAGCAGGGTTTCGGGACGGGTGGTGGCAACGGTAATGCCCTTGCCGCCGTCTGCTACAGGGTAGTGAATGTGCCAAAGGTGAGATGCCTGTTCGGAATACTCAACTTCTGCATCGGAAAGTGCGGTAAGGCAAACGGGGCACCAGTTGATGATGCGGTTGCCGCGGTAGATCAGGCCCTTTTCATACAGGCGTACGAAAACCTCGGTAACTGCGCGGTTGCAGCCCTTGTCCATGGTGAAACGCTCGCGCTGCCAGTCGCAGGAAGAGCCAAGCTTACGAAGCTGCTTGACGATGCGGCCGCCGTAGGTTTCCTTCCACTTCCATGCGCGTTCAAGGAACTCTTCGCGGGTGATGTCGCCCTTGGTCAGACCTTCTTCTGCCAGCTGTTCGACCAGTTTTACCTCGGTTGCGATGGAAGCGTGGTCGGTGCCGGGAAGCCAGAGGGTATTGTCACCCAGCATGCGATGATAACGGGTGAGCACGTCCTGCATCATGTTGTCCAGTGCGTGACCCATGTGCAGCTGGCCGGTGATGTTGGGCGGGGGCATAACGATGGTAAAAGGCTTACGGGACTTGTCAGGTTCCTGATGGAAATAGCCGCCTTCTTCCCACTTGGTATAGAGGCGCTCTTCCACTTGGGAAGGATCATAGATTTTCTGCATCTCTGCCATGATACTAAACTCCTTTGAAAAATAAATCGCCGCTTCATCCGTATTTTCAGGACGAAGCGGCGCTCGCGGTACCACCTGAATTGACGAAAAGAGACTTTTCGCCCACTTTGGATCATGCTGTAACGGGCATGTCCCGCGCAGGCTGACTTGCTTCACCCGCGTGCCTCCCGGACGACCTTCCAATGTGTGTGCAATGGACCCTTTCAGCCTGTGAGGTCCTCTCTTTCAATGCACGAAAAACACTGTACTCCTTCCGTTCTTCGGCGCATATGTGACGTCGATCACATACCCTAATATTTTAGCACAGTAAACAGCGCGGTGCAAGCATGGAAAGCTTTGTTTTATATAGAAAAAGGCTCCCTCAAAGAGGAAGTCTTGATAGCAGGTTACTTGATATCGATGCCGCCGAACACTGCCGAGCAGCGGATGGTGACAATGGGCGCAGCGGGATCTGCGCTGGAGATAAACTTGCACTCGTGACCGCCGAAGACGGGTGTGCCGGTGACCTGTACGCGCACATTGGAGGGCAGAAGAATTTCCACACCGCCGAAGATGGCTTCGCAGGTGATGGTGATATCATGGGAAATTACAGCCTGACGGAAGTCCGCATCCACACCGCCGAAAATGGCGCAGATTTTGGCACCCTGCAGATTTTGAGAAGTGTTGGCCACTTCAAGACCGGAGAAAAGCACATTGTAGGCGGGCATATCCTGCGTATCAAAGGATGCGTTGGTCGCGCCATGGTGTACATGACTCTGCGGCGGATCATAGTGGGGCTTTTTCTTTAAGCCAAGTGCATTCAAAATCGTGGAGACGCCTGCCACCACGAGGATCAGCGCTACAATCCAGACCCAGCTGAAGGCAAAAAGTTCCTGCTCGTGCAAAAGCAGCAGCACGCCAACGCCGATGAGGATGGTATTGCCGGTGTTGACACCTTCGTTCAAAAGACCGATCACACCGGGAACGATCAAAAACAATGTCCACCAGCCGTCAAAGAACAATGAAAAATCCCACCAGCCGGAGGAATTACCCACCAGCAGAATTGCCACTGCGATCAGTGCAAAACCAAAGACCAGTGTGCCGAGATTCTTACGTTTCATAATTGTATCCTCCTTGTATAATTCAATGGCATTATAACACAGGAAAAAAGCAAATGCATGAAAAAAAGTTCCAAGTGTCCTTGAATTTGTCTGATGCATACAATGCATTGCAGGCTTTTTGCTGCAATCAAAGAAATTGGAGGGATTTTATGGCAATTTTTTCCAATCAGGCAACGCTGACCTATAACGGCAATACCACCAATTCCAACATTGCCTATGGCGAGATTCTGGAGGTGCTGGTGGCGACAAAGACCGCCATCGGCAGCGATTACGGTGCTTGGTGCCCTGTGACGTACGTGGTCACACTGCGCAATACGGGCGGAAACGTTCTGTCCGATCTGACCATCACGGACGACCTTGGCGGCTATACCTTTGCAGGCGATACGGTCTATCCGCTGGATTATGTGGAAGGCTCTGCCGCGCTGTTTGTAAACGGTGTGGTGCAGGCTGTACCCACCGTTACGGCAGGTCCGCCCCTTGTAGTATCGGGTATCAGCATTCCTGCAGGCGGCGATGCAGTGCTGGTCTATCAGGCACGCCCCACTGCCTTTGCTGATCCAGCCGCAGGCGGCACCATCACCAACACCGCCACTATTACAGGCGGCGGACTTTCCGCTCCCATCAGTGCACAGGCGACCGTGAATCGGGAAGAGGCGCCTAATCTTACCATCACCAAATCCATCACACCCTCTCAGGTGGTGGATAACGACCGTGTCACCTACACCTTTGTCATCCAGAATACGGGCAATCAGGCTGTGGTGGCAACGGATAACGCGATCATCACCGACGTATTTGATCCCATCCTGACGGCACTGACCGTTACCTTCAACGGTACCCAGTGGACGGAAGGTACCCAGTACACCTATGACGATGCAACGGGACTTTTCACCACGAACGAAGGCTCCATCACCGTCCCTGTGGCGACTTTCACGCAGGATCCCACTACGGGCGCCTACACCATGACGCCCGGTATTGCCACGCTGATCGTCACGGGTACGATCTAAAAGAAAAAAGAGCATGGACGATTTTGTCCATGCTCTTTTTTTTAGTCAACCAACGTGTATTCAAACATCTCGCAATGCAGCTTGCTTCCCACGGTAGCGCCGTCGGGAAGGAGAAACAGTGCGATGAACACTTCGTTTCCGTTTTCGATGTCTTTCAAATATGCGTACTCGCCTTCGATGCGGTCCAGGATGTAGTCGCGATCCATCTTAGTTCTCCTTTGCCTTGCGGTCGGGG
>JAGBGW010000076.1 GCA_017935825.1 Clostridia bacterium | reverse complement strand
CACTGGCAGATGCACTTTGCAAGTACGTATCGGGTATGGGCTACACCCATGTGGCACTGACACCCCAGTGTGAGCATGATGCAAACGATGCTTTGGGTTATCGCGTAACAAGCTACTTTGCCGTTGACCATCGTATGGGCGGCGCAGAGGATTTTAAGTATTTTGTAGACACCATGCACGCTGCAGGTATCGGCGTGATGCTGGACTTTGTCCCTTCCCGATTCCATAGCGATGCATACTCTCTTGCCATGTTTGACGGCAGCCCCTGCTACGAGCCGCTTTTTGCAGCCAACGCCCAGGCAGATACAAGCTGCGCGTTCAACTACGGCAGAAACGAAGTCCGTTCCTTCCTTTCCTCCGCAGCCAACTTCTGGGCAGATGAATTCCATGTGGATGCGCTTCGGATCGTTGGCGTGTCCGACATCATCTACCGCGACCATGCTGTGTCCGGCTACACCAGAAGCGAGAGTGAAAACAGCGAAGGCGTGGCACTGATCCGCTTCATCAATGACTCCCTGCACAAGCAGCACCATGGCTTCATCTGCATCGCAGAGGAGACCACATCCCGCCCCCTTGTCACCGCACCGCCCTATGCAGGCGGCCTTGGCTTTGACTACAAGTGGAATCTTGGCTGGGTGTCCGACACCATGAGCTTCATGCAGGACGATCCCGTATACCATCCCTATCACCATCGTTCGCTGACGTTCCCGATGATGTACGCATTTTCGGAAAATCACATCCTGCCCCTTTCCCACGACCATCTGGAACATGGCAGAAGAAGCTATCTTTCCAAGATGAGCGGCGGTTACGCATCCCAGATGGCGCAGCTTCGCCTGCTGCTGTGCTATCAGTTCACCCATCCGGGCAAGAAGATGAACTTCATGGGCACCGAGCTTGGTCTGACCGGTCACTGGGATTTTACCCGTTACCTTGACTGGGACAGCGCAGATGACAAGATGGCTGCATTCTGCCGTGCACTGAACAATTTCTACCGCGCAAATGCTGCACTTTACGCCTGTGACGATTCCTGGGAAGGTTACCGCTGGCTCAATGCAAACGATGCCGACAGAAGCGTTATCTCCTTCATGCGCAGGGCAACCGATCAAAAACTGATCGTGCTTTGCAACTTCGCACCGCTGAAGTGGTCCGGCTATCAGGTACCCCTGCCCGAGGACGGCGAAGTCTCTGTCGTATTCTCCTCCGATGCCAAGAATTTCGGCGGCAGCGGCGATGCATTGAACGTGAAAAAGTGCGACCATCCTGTGGCAGATATGCCCTATGGATTTTCCATTGATTTGCCCGCATTCAGCACAATCATACTTGCATACAATTAACAAATAGATTATAATATAGGCAGCGAAACGAACGAAAATGCCCATAATGTCTATTTGACATATCTATTTTGTATATCATTTTTCGAAAAACGCAGTCGCTGACTGCGTTTTTGCGTTATATTTTCCCTTTGGGCAAGTATAACACGAGATCAATATCCATATAAATTTCATAGATAAGGAGTGTGAAACGGAATCATGAAATCCAAACGCTGTGTTGCTATGCTGCTGGCAGGCGGTGCAGGTACCCGTCTTGGTGTCCTGACGCGCGATATGGCAAAACCCGCTGTACCTTACGGTGGTAAGTATCGCATCATCGACTTTACGCTTTCCAACTGCATCAACTCTGACATCGACACCGTCGGTGTGCCCACCCAGTATCGTCCGCTTGAACTGAACAACTACATTGCAGGTGGTCAGCCTTGGGACCTTGACCGTAACAACGGCGGCGTCTTCATCCTGCCCCCCTACATGACCGGCAAGACCGGTGAGTGGTTCAAGGGTACTGCAAACGCAATCTATCAGAACATGGCATTCATCGAGGAGTACAACCCTCAGTATGTGCTGATCCTTTCCGGTGACCACATCTACACCATGGATTACTCTGCCATGATCGACTACCACGAGAAGAACAACGCCGATGCAACCATCGCCGTTATCGAAGTACCGTGGGACGAAGCAAGCCGTTTTGGTATCATGAACACCAACGAAGACGGTTCGATCTACGAGTTCGAAGAAAAGCCCCCGCAGCCCAAGAGCAACAAGGCTTCCATGGGTGTTTACGTCTTCACCTGGAAGGTCCTTCGTCAGTACCTCATCGACGACGAAGCAAACCCCGATTCCAAGAACGACTTTGGTATGAACATCATCCCCGCAATGCTGGGCGACGGCAAGCGCATGTTTGCATTCCCCTTCCGCGGCTACTGGAAGGATGTGGGTACCATCGATTCTCTTTGGGAAAGCAACATGGATCTTCTGGAAGAAAATCCCAAGCTTGACCTGTATGACAAGCGCTTCCGTGTCTATGCACGCAACATCGGTTCCCCGCCCCACCACATCGGTCGTCTGGGCAAGGTAGAGCGTTCGCTTCTGACCGAAGGTTCCCATGTAAACGGCACCGTCATCCACTCTGTCATCTCCACCAACGCAGTCGTCCGCCGCGATGCAGAAGTCATCGACTCCGTCATCATGCCCGGCGCCATCATCGACCGCGGTGCAAAGGTATATCGTGCCATCGTCGGCGTCAACACCTATGTTGGCCCCAATGCAGTCGTCGGCTCTGACCCCACCGGTCTTGCCCCCGATCAGCAGCCCCCTGTCACCGTTATCGGCTCCAACTGCTACATCCCTGCTGCAGAACTGATCGAAGCAGGCAAGATGGTCGGCGATGACGAATATCCCAAGAAGGAGGACTAAGCATTATGACGATCGATGCACTTGGCGTCATCTATACCGGCGCCAACGAATATTACATGCAGGAACTGACGCAGTCCCGCAGCATCGCTGCACTGCCCATCTATGCACGTTACCGCCTGATCGACTTCTTCCTGAGCAACTTCGTAAACTCCGATGTTCATAATGTCGGTGTCATCACTCAGAAGAACTATCGCTCCATCATGGACCACATCGGCGGCGGCCGTGAATGGGACTTGAACCGTAAGCGTGACGGTCTGTTCATCCTGCCCCCCTACGGCACCGCAGGCAACCCCGGTTTCTACAACGGCACCGTGGAAGCACTTTGCGGTATCCGCGATTACCTTGAAAAGAGCTCTCAGAAGTACGTCATCTTCTCCGACTCCACCGTACTTTACAAGGCTGATTTCCGCCCGATGATCGAGTATCATCTTTCCAAGAAGGCTGACATCACCATGATGTACTGGCATGCAGACGAAGAAGAATTCCAGAGCATGCATAACCCCGTTGTGTTCGACGTGGCACGTGGCGGCCGCATCAAGGGCGTTGCATTCAACCCTGCAAATCCCGAAGGTCCCCGTGTTGCAACCGGTACTTTCGTAGCAGACAAGAGCCTGATCATCCGTCTTTGCGACGCAGCACTTTCCATGGGCGAAACCCGCTTCATCGAAGGCGTGATTGCAAAGAATCTGGAAGGCCTTCGCATCTACGGCTACCGTCATAACGGCTACGTTGCTGCACTGCACTCCACCCGCAACTATTTCAAGGCCTGCATGGACGTACTGGACGACAAAGTTCGTGCAGAACTGTTCTTGAACGACCAGATGCCCGTCTACACCAAGGTTCGTGACGAGATCCCCACCCGCTATGTGGGCGAAGGTACTGCAGTGAACTCTTCTCTTGCAGACGGCTGCATCATCGGCGGCAATGTTGAAAACAGCGTTCTGTTCCGCGGTGTTAAGATCGGCAAAAATGCTGTGGTCAAAAACTGCATCATCTTCCAGGATTGCGAAATCATGGATGGCTGCGTGCTTGAAAACGTCATTCTTGACAAGGACGTCATCGTGCGCAACGGCAAGACCCTTATGGGCGCAGCATCCTATCCTGTAGTCATCGCGAAAGGCTCGGTGATCTGATGGCAGACGGCAAGTACTTCATTCTGCACGCTGCAAGTGAGGCACAGCCTTTCATCAAGACCGGCGGCCTTGCAGACGTTCTGGGCAGCCTTCCCAAAGAACAGGCTGCGCAGGGCAACCGTGTTGCAGTCATCCTGCCCAAGTATCGTGATATCCCCCATCATTTCGTGGAAAAGATGCAGTATATCACCAACTTCACCGTGCAGCTTGGCTGGCGCACCCAGTACTGCGGCGTGTTCTCTCTTGAAAACGACGGCGTGACCTATTACTTCGTGGACAACGAGTTCTACTTCGGTTTCTCCGGTGTCTATACCGACGGCGGTCCCTTTGAGGCAGAGCGCTACAGCTTCTTCTGCCGCGCCGTGCTGGAAGTGATCGGTCACCTGAACCTTTATCCCGACGTACTGCACTGCCACGATTGGCAGAGCGGTATGATCCCCTTCCTGCTTCGCACCCAGTATTCCTTCAACCCTGCATACGATCGTATCAAGTGCGCATACACCATCCATAACCTCAAGTTCCAGGGCATCTTCTCCTGGCCGCTGATCGAGGGCATGCTGTTTGTGGACTACAAGTACAATTCCGCAGAGTATCTGGAATTCCACGGCTGCGCAAGCTTCATGAAGGGCGGTATCGTATTCTCCGACATCGTCACCACCGTCTCCCCCACCTACGCAAAGGAAATTCAGACCGAGTTCTATGGTGAGAACCTGGAAGGTCTGATGCAAAGCTGCGAAGGCCGTCTCTACGGCGTGGTCAACGGTCTTGACATGGAAGAATACAACAGCGAACTGGATGGTCTGATCCCCGTGAACTTCACCGTGGACGACCTGGAAGGCAAGGCACAGTGCAAGCGCATGCTGCAGCACGAGCTTTGGCTTTCCGAGCGCGATGACGTACCGCTGATCGGTATGGTCACCCGCCTTACTTCCCAGAAGGGTCTTAACCTTGTGCGCTGCATCCTGACCGACCTTATGGATCACAACGATGTGCAGATCGCCATCCTTGGCACCGGCGACCGCGAGTATGAAGACTTCTTCCGCTGGGCAGCTTCCGCTTATCCCGGACGCATTGCAGCAAGACTGGAGTTCGACTTCCCGCTGAGTCATCGCATCTACGCAGGCTGCGACTTCTTCCTGATGCCGTCTTTGTTTGAACCCTGCGGTCTTTCCCAGATGATGAGCATGCGCTACGGCACGCTTCCCATCGTCCGCAAGACCGGCGGTCTGGCAGACACTGTTGATCCCTACAACGAGTTTGAGGTATCCGGCGACGGCTACGGTTTCGTCAACTACAATGCACACGAGATGATGGGCACCATCGAATACGCGCTGCGCGTCTACCACGAGCGTCCCGAACATCATGCAGTTTTGATGAAGAACGCAATGACCAAGGACTTCTCCTGGACGGTTTCCGCAAAGCGTTACAGCGAGCTGTACGATTCCATCAACAGATAAGTAAAAAAGGAACCTGCAAAAGCAGGTTCCTTTTTTAAGTTATGATTGCCTTGCGGCAAGTTTAGAGTTTACAGTTATGATGCGCTGCGCGCAGTTTGAATGGTAGAAAAAATTTATCAATCGTACGGGGCGGATTCATCCGCCCCTGCAACGTTAGATCTTTTCCCTGCGTTTGCGGGCGATTCATGAATCGCCCCTACTGTCATTTTCATCTAAACCAAACAAAAGACGACAGCCTTTCTCATCACTTTGCCACCGGCAAATCATCACGCTAAACTCAAAACTGAAAAATGCCTGCGATTTTATCGTAAGCATTTTTCTTTTACTCTTTCTTCTGCCCGTTTATGATGCTATAATATATGGTGAATTAACATCCACAACTATGTGTATGTGCAACAGTGTATAAGGAGTGTGAACGCCTTGTCCAAATCCGTATCCATCATCGCATGCGGTCCCACCAACCGCCTTGCCATGCAGGGCGCTTTGAAGCGCATCGGCTGCGATGTTCATCAGATAACCGGCGCATCGGACATTCTGTCCGCCAAGCGCATCATCCTCTACGGCAACGGTCTTTTCCCCGATGCCATTTCCCGTTTGAACCGCGATGGTCTTTCCGACGCCATCGTGCGCGCCATCACCAAGGGCACACCCATCCTGGGCATCAACCTTGGCATGCAGCTGCTGTTTTCCGGCAGCGATCAGGGCGGCAGACATACCGGTCTTGCAGTTTTTGCCGACCGTCTGGTGCAGATCTCCAACGCACCCCGTTTCCCCCACATGGGCTGGAACACGGTGCAGAATGTGAGCAACTGCCCGCTTCTTGCAGGTCTTGATATGCACAGCTTCTACTTCATGCACGACTATTGGGCAACCGATGTCACCGCGGCACATAACGCAGGCATCACCGAGTTCGGCATGGATTTTTGTGCCGTCGCCCACCGCGACAACGTTTTCGGCGTGCAGTTCTGCCCTGAAAAAAGCGGCGAGGATGGCTTGAAGCTTCTTTCCAACTTTATGGACATTCCGAACGCAAAGGGGGAATAATCGATGCTGGCGAAAAAAATTATTCCTCGTATTGATCTGGATCACGGCAAATGCGCTTCTGTGATCTCTCATCTGAATGATCCTTCCGACGTGGTGGAGGCAGCTTCCCACTACATGCAGCAGGGCGCGGACGAACTGTATCTGTTCGATGCATTCCCCTCCTCTGCCAGCCATAAGCTGACCTGCGAAGCCATCAGCCGCGTTGCGGAAAACGTAAACCTCCCCATCATGGTGGGCGGTGCGGTGCTGACGCAGGAACAGATCGCTGACCTTCTGGACAGCGGCGCGGACAAAGTGGTCATCGGCTCCATCGCCGTGCGCCGTCCCAGCTTTATTTCCATGGCTTGCCGTGCATTTTCCTCTCCCCGCATCTGCGTGCGCATCGATACCGACCGCACCAACTGGGGTTACCGCGTCTTCACCGGCGGCCCCACGGATATTCTGGCAGGACAGGATCGCATGGTGGACCTTGACCTGCTTGACTGGGCACGTCGCGTGGAAGAACTGGGCGCAGGTGAGATTCTGCTGCACAGCCGTCATTCCGTTCGCCTTGGCGGCGGCTACGACATCTATGCTACGGGTCTGCTTGCCCAGGCACTGAACATTCCCATCATCGCAGAAGGCGGCGAGGGTCAGGATCTGGACTTCTCCGCGATCCTTGCACCCGGCGTGGCGGACAGCGCCATCACGGCAGATGCACTGCATTCCAAGGCACTTGACATCGCCATGATCAAGCAGCAGATGATCGCATTCAAGCTGCCCGTGCGTTTGAACACTGTTCTTACAAAGTAAAAATTTTGGCATGCTCTGCTTCTTTGAGCATGCCTTTTTTTAGAAAAATGTATCCGAAAGGAGAAACCATATGAAATACCAAAATCTCGGCACCAGCGGCATTGAAGTGTCCCGCGTGGCATTCGGCGCCTGGCAGATCGGCGGCGGCACCGCATGGGACTGCACCGATGATTCCGCCTGCGACCGCATCGTAAGCGCACTGCCTGACATGGGCATCAACTTCATCGACACCGCAAAGGTCTACGGCACGGGTCGAAGCGAAATGCTGCTTGGCAAAGCCCTGAAGGGCAAGCGCCACGACTTCATCCTCTCCAGCAAGGGCGGCATGAACTGGCGCGACGGCGAAGGCGAGCGCTTCTGCTACAACCGCGACGGACAGACCGTGTACCAGAACACCTCCGCCAAGGCACTGCGCCTTGATTTGGAAGAAAGCCTGACCCGTCTTGACACCGACTATCTGGACGTCTACTTCACCCACCGTCAGCCCATCACCGTGCCCATTGAGGAGACCATGGGCGCACTGATGAAGTTTAAGGAAGAAGGCAAGATTCGCGCCATCGGCATTTCTAACGCCACCATCCCCCAGCTGGAAGAATACTTGAAGTACGGCAAGGTAGACGTGGTGCAGGAGAAATTCTCTCTCTTTGACCGCGGCACGGTGCGCCAGTATATCGAGTTCTGCAAAGACCACGACGTAACCTTCCAGGCCTATTCCGTACTGGAGCGCGGCATTTTGACCGGCAAATTCTCCCGCGAAACGGAAGTACACGAAGGTCAGGGTGCCTACAGCATGCTTTGGTACGCACGCGACCGCCGCGAGGCAGTTATGGGATTGATCGATAAGATTCAGCTCATTGCAGACGAGTGCGAGACCGCCATCCCTGTGGTGGCGATGGCTTATGCACTTTGCACGGGTGAGCACATCAACGCCATCTGCGGCGGCAGACGTCCCGAGCACATTGCACAGAGCGCACTTGGCGCAGACCTGGCACTCACACAGGACCAGATCCAGCGGATCGACAGCGCCGTGGATGCGCTGCATGAGGAGTTCGGATGTTCGACGCACAAATTTTAAAAGTACTGCGTGCCACGCAGGCAGGCAAAGCCCTTTCCGCAGAGGAACTGACTGCATTCGTCAACGACATTTTCGCCCGCTGGGATGCGTTCCGCGCAGAAATCCCCGATGCGGATGAGGATGACATGGACGACTTCATCGACGAAGTTCTTTGGGATAAATACGGCGACGATCTGGATGCTTCCGCCGATGCGGCAGAATTGCTGGACGTACTGGAACCCCATCTTTGGGATAGATAACCATGTGTTATTTCCTCTATGGTGCCATCAACAAAGAAGTTAGCATTCCTGCTGTTGATGCAATTTGCACACAAACAACATATCGCTTCCATGTCGGCACAAAACATGATGTCAAGTCTTGTGTTGTACAAAACGGTGATTCCGATTCCTTTCGGATTACGGATTGGGTATGCGATTGTACCTTTCCCATGTGCATGGAGGATCCTCACGCGCAGGAATTACAGGTGCTTGCCGATCTGATCGCCGCACTGCGTGATGTTCCAAATGCACAAACAATTTATCTATGCAAAACTTGGGCAGGCAAGCGAAATAAAAAAGAATGCTCTGTTCGTTTGGATGACATTGACCTTTGTACGTTTTTAGCAAATGCGCAGGTAAATACGTTGTATTGCATTCAATTCTAAAAAAACAAAGGCTCCCTTACGCTTAGGGGAGCTGTCAGACAACAAGCTGATTGAGGGATCATGCAGACTCCCTCAGTCTCGCTTACGCTCGACAGCTCCCTCAAGGAGGGAGCCTTTTTCATTTGCTGTTTTATACGGTGATTTCCACCAGAAGACCGTCCACCACCGCCACACAGCTTTCATAATAGCCGTCACCCGTGGTTCTGGGACCGCTGACCACATCGTAACCATCCTCTTTCAGGCGGGCTGTGAGGCTGTCCACGGCTTCTCTGCTGCCGACGGAAAAAGCAAGATGGGTGAAGCCAATGGCAAGACCATCCACCGTCTGCACCACATCGGGGCGCTGCATCAGTTCCAGCCTTGCACCATCGTCAAAGGTGAGAAAGTAGGTGCTTAAGCCCGTCCGCGGATTGTGATATTTCTCATTGGCCGTGCAGGAAAAGTACTTGCAGAAAAATTCCCGCGCCTTCTCAAGGTCACTGACATATGCCGCTACATGGTCGATTTTCATAATACTTCCTCCTTTATTCCTCGTCTCTCCACTCCAGAATATCCCCCGGCTGGCAGTCCAGCGCGCGGCAGATTTTGTCCAAAGTCTCGATTTTGATGGCCTTTGCGTGACCGTTCTTCAAAATGGAAATGTTAGCCATGGTGATGCCCACCCGTTCGGAAAGCTCCGTCACGCTCATCTTGCGCTTGGCAAGCATCACATCGATATTGATAATAATTGCCATAGTGCCTCCTCAGATGGTCAGTTCATTTTCTTCACGAAGGATGGTGGCGCGGCGTGTCAGCCCCGACAAAGCATTCGCCACCGCTGCCACGGCAAGTCCTGCAAAGACCAGCACAAGACAAAGCAGCAGGATGCCCGGATGATTCATGTTCATCAAAAGCAGAACGATCTGTCCAAGGAAGAAGTAGATGGTGTCCGCCAGCGCCAGTTTTGCAATTTTAGAGAGTGCATCCGCGTTGGCATGACAGAAGCTTTCATCCTTACCGATGCGGTCAAACACGCCCCATGCATAGCACAGCGCCCAGAAGATCGGGATGCCCGTGCCGCACAGGAAAATCAGCCAGGGCCAGAATGCATGGGCAAACTCGGGGTTGCGCTGCGCGATGCCCCGCCCCCAGACGGGAAGCACAAGGGCGTAGACCAGCAGGGCACAAATCCCCACGCCGATGACGATCAGTTTCAAATAATTTGCCAGTTTCTTTTGCTGCATATCGATCACCTCATAGGCTTCGTATTTGCCTTTATTATACTGCGCAATATCCGTTTGTCAACATGTTTTTATTGTAATACGATAAATTTGTTCTTTCAAACCACATCAAAAATTCAAAGGTTGCGGCGGGAGCAAGCCCCCGCCCTACAGAGGATCCCCAAACAAATCACGATAACACAAAGAAGGAAGATCTTTCGACCTTCCTTCTTCGCACTAATATCATATTCACTTGAGGAGGCGTGCCGTGATGGCGCACGGCACAAAAGCTTTATCAAACTCACACGAGGGGTGGAGTGTGATTTTGATACGTTAGTTGATGGCAATCTTTCTGGGTTCGGGTGCCTTGGCAGGCTCGACTTTGGGCAGGTTGAGCGTCAGGGTGCCGTTTTCGTATGTGGCAGTGATGTTATCCTGCGCGATACCCTCCAGATTGAATCGGCGAGTATAGCTGCCCACGCGGCGCTCGTTGTAGATGTAGTTCTTCTTGGATTCCTTCTTATGGGTGTTCATCTGGGCGCTGATGGTGAGCACGTCGTCGTTGACGGTGATCTCGATATCCTCCTGCTTGACGCCGGGAAGGTCAACTTCCATCAGGTAAGCGGAGTCGTTCTCCTGCACGTCCACACGCATCACGGCGCTGCCTGCCAGATCGGCGGTGTCAAAGAAGCTGCGGAAGAAGGGGTCGGAGAACATGCTGGTTGCGGTACGGGCGGGCTTGTTGTTGTAATAAGGCATCATAGACATCATGGTTGTTTTCCTCCATTTATCTTATTTTTCTTTGGTAGTGTGTCTCGGGTCCCGAGGTTTTATCCCCTGTCCCTTTCGACATTGTTAGTATAACCCGAACGTCAAAGAAAGTCAAAGTAAGATAAAGTCAAGAATCGCTGTCATTAGGTCAAGGAAGGTCAGATTTATTTTTGACCTTCTGTTTTCTAACCCATTCTCGTTTTTTCACCGTTTTTCTTCCGTTTTTGAATTTCATGCGATATTTTTTCAAAGAAAAAAGACAAAGGTTTTCCCCTTGTCTTTCCGTTTGATCTTTGACCTTTTCGGATCGACGTGGGCGTCGATCCCTACAAAAAAGGGCAGTCGTGACGCCCGCCCCTACGATATTTGTCCATATAAAAAGGGCAGGCAGGATAAATCCTGCCCCTACGGTGTTTGATTAATGACCGATGATGCCCCATACCTGATAGAGGATGGTCATCATCATGTGGTCGAAGATCATGTGAACGTCCTCGGTCAGCTGCATGTTTTCAACAGGTACATGCAGGCTGTAGTCGCACATAGCGCGGACCTTGCCGCCGGTGTAGCCGGTGATGCCGATGACCAGGTCATTTTTGTTCAGCTTGCCCCGCAGCTGGAAGCGGTATACTTCCTCATAACCGATATCGTTTGCAATGGCAGGAACGGTGGGGACGTTATCATTGAGGCAGATGAAGCGGAACTTCTTTTCGGTATACTCGGAGATACCCTTGTTGAAGTCGTTGGCAAAATGGCTTGCGGTGGATGCGCTGCCGCCGTTGCCGAAGATATAGATGGTACCCTCATTTTCAAAGGTCTCGACGATCTTGTTCAGTGCAGCATCGATGGCCTCCACGTCCAGCATGTCCAGAATTTCTTTCTCACGGGCGATATAATCGCGGATATGTGCCTTGTAGTCCATATTCTTTCTCCTTTATATGAAGTAATGGATTTGCTGCATTTATCATACCATAACACAGGCGTTGTAGCCAACTCCCCCGCCGCTCAAAAATTTTTCAAAAAAATTGAAAAAAGTACTTTACAAGACCCCTATGGCATGATAATATCTAACCAGTAACAGGAATCATTATTGTTACCAAAGGAGGAAACCAATGGAAAAGGCCAGACGCTATTCCAAGAAACGTGAGGCGTTGATCCAAGCGCTTCAAGCGTCGACCGAGCATCCATCAGCGGAAATGCTCTACGCCACGGTGAAGGAGCAATTTCCCGATCTTTCCCTCGGTACAGTCTACCGCAATCTTTCACAGATGCGGCAGGACGGCACGATCATCAGCGTCGCCACCGTTGCCGGTCAGGAACGATACGATGCCAATATCGACGAACACACCCACTTTATCTGCCGAAACTGTCATCAGGTGATCGACCTGTTTGACGTCAGGCTGGAGGACGACCATATCGCCGAAGCGGCGGAAAAATATGGTCACAATATCGAATCGCAGGAACTGATCCTGCGCGGTGTCTGCACCGATTGCAGAAAAGCGGTCAACTAAAATCGAAATCAAAAAACAACAACATCTAAAAACTAAAATCTTGGAGGAAAAAATCATGAAAAAGTTTGTTTGCACTGTATGCGGTTACATCCACGAAGGCGACTCTGCTCCCGAAGCATGCCCCATTTGCAAAGCTCCTTCCACTGCATTCAACGAGATGAATGAAGAGCGCGTTTACGTCTGCGAGCACGTTGTAGGCGTTGGCGCAAAGGGCACCATCGACGAGCGCGTATACGAAGGTCTCGTACAGAACTTCAACGGCGAGTGCTCCGAGGTCGGCATGTACCTTGCAATGAGCCGCGTTGCAGAGCGTGAAGGCTACCCCGAGGTTGCAGAAGCTTACAAGCGCTATGCATTCGAAGAAGCAGAGCATGCTGCAAAGTTTGCTGAACTGCTGGGCGAAGTCGTCACCACCTCCACCAAGAAGAACCTTGAGCTGCGCGCAGATGCAGAGTGCGGCGCAACCGCAGGTAAGTTCGAGCTTGCAAAGCTTGCTCAGGACCTGGGCTACGATGCAATCCACGACACCGTACACGAAATGGCTAAGGACGAGGCCCGCCACGGCCGCGGCTTCGAAGGCCTGCTCAAGCGCTACTTCTAATATCGCAAACTACCTTTAAACCTCATAAAGACATCACTTTCCCCAAAGTGTAATTGGAAAACAAAAAGCGGCAAGCTAAGCTTGCCGCTTTTCTTTGTCCGATAGTCGGACAAAACCCTGTCCTATGTTTTTGCAGTTCAAATTCCCGTTTCTATGGCCATATACTGTCAGCACAGCACGGTGCCGTAATCGTTGCCTGTTTGAATGACATAAAAAAGAGATGGATTTTCAATCCATCTCTTTTCCTTACGTGTTACAGTATCGCCAAATCACAGCGCTGCGTATGCGTTGTCCACTGCATCCATCAGACCGATGATCTCACCGATGACACTGCTCATGGTGGTGGTCACATTCTGGAAGGACTCAATGTAAGTAGAATACTCTTCAGTTGCTGCCAGCAGACTGGTCATATCACCGCTGCGGCCTGCATCTGCGATCTGCTGCGTTGCATCACGCATGCCCTTGATCGCATCATAGTATTCCTGCATCATGGTGCCGCTCATATCATAGCCGCCGAGAATTGCCAGTGCATTGTCGAAATCCGCAACTGCATCATCCAGGCATTCTGCGCCAAGGTACATATAACTGCTGGACATGTAGTTGAAGCCGGTTGTGCAGTTGTTCAGACCGCTCATCACATAATCGGAGATCTCAAGGGTCGCACGAACAATGGGGTTGTAGCCAACATAGGGTTCCAATGCGCAGACAGCATCGATATATGTTGCTGCAGCAGGCTCGTATGCGCTCATGTTGATGGCATCAGCAAATGCACCGTAATCCATGTAGCGAGCCACAGCATCTTCGTTAAAGCCATTGCTGTCATCGTCATTATAGGGGTTTGCGCGAACTGCATCTGCCAGTGCAGCTGCAAAGGCAGGTGCATTCTCCTGCTGTGCGTTTTCCTTCAAGGACTCATAGGTTTGCATTGCAGTGGTCATGTCATCAGCTGCAATAGCGTTGAGAATGCTTTCCACCTTCTTGCCGGAGCCAAAGCCGCCGAACATCATAAGACCAAAAGCGGAAACCGCAACGATTGCAATTGCAACTGCAACGATCGCGATGATCAGACCGACATTACCCTTCTTCTTGGGCTGCTGGGGCATCGGGGGCATGGGCGGCTGCATCTGCGGCTGCTGCATCATGGGAGCCTGATAGTTATTTTCCATAATTCCTCCAAATACGCAAATGATTTGCGTGAAATAAAATATATTTCTATTTTATAAAATAATCTTCTTTAATTCAACACATTATGCCACTTTTCAACCAAAACCGGTACGGCGTTTAACATTGACAATCATGCATCACAAAGGCATAATAGAACCAACATCAGTTTCGGAGGTTCTACTTTTATGAATGAAAAACTCAAAGGCAAGCGCGCCGTGATCACCGGTTCCGGCGCAGGCATCGGCAAGGCAATTGCAAAGAAGTTTGCTTCCCTTGGCATCGACGTTGCACTGGTTGCACGAAGCGAGGATAAGCTGCAGGAGACTGCAAAAGAATGCGAAGCACTGGGCGTAAAAGCTTACGTCATCCTCACCGACCTTCTGGATGAGCAGGCGATCATCAACGCCGTTGAGACCGCAGCTAAACAAATGGGCGGCATCGACATCCTTGTCAACAACGCAGGTATCGTGCAGGCAGGTCCCATGGTGGACGTGGATGCAGAGGAATTTGACCGCGTATTCGCAACCAACGTACGTGCACCCTTCCTGATGTGCAAGTACGCAATGCCCTACCTGAAGGCAAGCGACTACGCCGAGATCATCAACATCGCATCCGTCGTTGCACACAAGGGCTACCCCTGGCAGAGCATCTACGCTGCAAGCAAGCACGCAGTGCTGGGTCTTTCCAAGTCCCTTGCAAACGAAGTCTACAAAGACGACGTGCGCGTACACGTCATTGCGCCCGGTGGTGTTTACACCGAAATGGTTGCAAAAGTACGCCCCGACCTTGATCCTTCTATCTGCATGCTGCCCGAGGACATTGCAGAGGCTGCCGCTTTCTTCGTAGAGCATCGCACCAACGCAATCGTGGACGAGATCCGTCTGCACCGCGCAAACGCAGAGCCGTTTGCGTAATTCACTGCAAAAAAAAGAACCGTTTGGAAATCCAAACGGTTCTTTTTTACTTTAGTTTTTGGAAATATAAGCAGTGCGATCTGCGTTTGCAGTGCCCATATGCTCGCCGCGACCGTTATAGACTTCGCCGCGGTATACATACAGTTCCTCGCCGGTTTCGCTGACAACAACAGCAGGGCCGGTCAGGCGCCATACGGATGCGATGAAAAAGACGCAAAGCTTGATGCAAAGACCGAAGCCGGATGCAAACAGAGCAAAGATAACCTTCTTCTTCAGGAATTCGGGGCACTTGATGTACACGAATGCGCAGATCAGGCAGCCAAACAGCCCCATTGCCAGGAACATCCAGCGCTCTGCACCGATGTCATCCATGAAGAAGGATGCGATGAACATGCCGATGCCCATGGGAGCAAACAGGCTCAGGTATGCGGTGAAGCGACCGTATACGCCGAAGGTCTTGTACAGACCGGTGATCTTGGATTCCTTTGCTGCTGCGATGACGCAGATAACAAGGAAAGCGATTGCAAGGATTGCCATAGATGATACCTCGATCTTATATTTTCGTCATAAACCGCCAATCATTGACAGTTTACGCACGAT
>JAGBGW010000075.1 GCA_017935825.1 Clostridia bacterium | reverse complement strand
GCTTCCTTCCAGCAGCCCTTTACACAACAGGTGCCACTTCCGGCACCCTTATCGATGCGAGAGCCAAAGATGGAAGCATGCTTTTCCCGACAGTCTGCGCAGACGGCAGCCCACCAGCCGCCTCCCTCTTCGACATTTTTGGTGTAGTCGTCGAAATCGACTGTTACGCCGTTTGCGGTAAAGCGCAGAACCTTAAAAATTGCGGTTCCATGTTTTCTTGCCATTTTACTTCTCCTTTACAATGTTATCGACATACGCATAAAACGCAGTCTCGAATTCGTCAAAACCTTCCACAAAACGCTTCATCAGCTTTGTGGGAGGAGCTTCATTGACGGGCTTTCGGGCCTTGTCATCATACCATGCGCCATAAGGGCATACCTCAGACGGACGACATCCGGCGCGGAAGTCAACGAACCCGCACGCGCCGCCGGCAATGATACCCATATCAGAGACACCGAGCAGCGTTCCCCATTCATCCTGCTTCAAAATAAAGCCGATGCGATGAGACAAACCGTTGGAAACAAAGGTTCCCTTTTCCCAGTAATCGTCGTGGCTGGAATATCGCTTGTTCTTGTAGGCGTTGATTTCGATACCGGCATCCAGACACGCCTGGGCGGTTTCAATCAGCGCATTCATGCGCGGATGCAGCTCTTTGACAGCATGTACCAATCGGGCATGCTCGGAACGGTATGCAAGCGCAACACCTTTTGCTTCCGCTTCCTTCTTGGCGGCATATATCTTGATGGCATCCAGCCGGGAAAGCTTCGCTTCGGCTTTGCCGTAATATACCTTTACATCATCCAGGGAAGCAAAAACCTTTTTGCCCCAGCCAGACAGATGCTTCATAGGGTCAAACGGCTTGATGAAGACCTTTACGCAGCGAGACTCTCTGGGTTTGCTCGCCGTGGGGTCTATTTCCATAACACAGGAACACTTCGCGCTGATGGACTTGCCGGCCAGCACGCGGCATTGTTCCTTGTATTGGTGTCCACACGTGCAGATAGACACGCAGTATACCGGGGTACCCGGCTCAACCGGGAGTTCGATTTTTGTCTTTTCAGCATTCATAGCGAATTTCTCCTTTTCTTTCTTATCCTGCTTTTATCCAGTCGACAAGATTTTGAACTCTGCCTTCTATCGTGAAATAGCCCTCCCTACTCTCGTCGCAAACAGCCACTTGAGTGTGGTCAGTACCATTATCCTTATAATAGACCATCAATGTCATGTCGCTCTGGATTTCACAGTTGTAGCCAGCTTCCTTTAATCTTGCAGCCGCATCTTCAATGCTGCCGACAATCACATATCTCGGATGATAAAGGCTGCCGGCGTTGCGAACATAATACTTCTTACGGTCAAAAGAAATATATTGCTTCGCACCTTCGTCTTGAATTTTGCAGGTTTTTCTGTTCTTGCCATCAGAAACTACTAAGTCACCATAGGGCAGAACCCTTTTATTCCCCAAAAAAGGAATGGTGTAGCCCTTTAGTTCCTCAATTGAGACCTTCTTTTGCTTAGACAACACAGACGCGCCTCCTTTGCATTATAGGTCAAAACTCATTTCAAAATCGGGGTTGTCGTACTCCGACATGCCCAGAGAAATGCGGTTTTCCGGAAAGTAAGTCTCACCGTCCAGGCAGGTGATGTGCTTATCTGCAAGAAAAGACTTCATCAACTTATCTGCCTGGTTTGTGCCTTCCATTTCATCCTTGTGGTATGTGCCAATAAGCGCGGCATGCTGCTGGTCAGTAAGGACAAGCGTTACGCCTACCCTGCCCCACAGTTTCTTCATGACTGTTTCCTCCTTTGCTTGTTTTTTAGAAAAAGTTGTTCATCTGATTCATCTGACTCATCTGATGCATCTGTTCCATCTGCTGCATCTGGTTCATGTGGTCTATCTGCATCTGTGCGTGCATTTGCGCATCCAGATGCTGCTGTGTGTGCAGGTAATGGCTGTTTGTGCTACGCATAAAGGAGCTTCTGGCATAAGATGCCGCTTCCTCGGCAGCGCGACGGTCTTCCTCTGCAAATTGTGCCATTTGTATGTCAAAGACAGAGACAAAGGGCTTTTCTTTTGCAGGCTGAGGGATAGTTTGCTTGTGCTTTTTGCGACCAAACAATCTACTAAAAAGTCCCATAACATCATTCCTTTCTGTAATTAACAAAATTTGACTATTCAAAAAAGCTCCATGCTTCACGAATAATCTTCGCTTTCAATATGCTGTTCAGCATCACTTAGCAACAAAAAGAGGACCCCTAAGGGTCCTCTTCTGAATAGCTTATTCGATATTTCTTGCGCCACAGGAATAACAGAAACGATTATCTGCTTCATCGAGGATATCAATTTTGGAATCAGTTGCAATCGGGGCTCCGCACCGGTTGCAATATCCATCGTCTTCCCATTTGCCACGAGTCAAGGGAATAAGCACTTCCCCATCATCAATTTGGCGAATGGCTTGCAGAATGGCAGCAACTTTTTCATTACTACATTCAATTTCGATTTTCACTACCTGTTCACCTCCTTAGTCTACTGCTT
>JAGBGW010000001.1 GCA_017935825.1 Clostridia bacterium | reverse complement strand
GTTCGGTCCCTATCCATCGTGGGCGTAGGATATTTGAGAGGGTCTGCACCTAGTACGAGAGGACCGGTGTGGACGTACCGATGGTGCACCAGTTGTTCCGCCAGGGGCATGGCTGGGTAGCCAAGTACGGAAAGGAGAATCGCTGAAAGCATCTAAGTGAGAAACCATCCTCAAGATTAGATATCCCATCTGAAAAGAGTAAGACACCTTTGAGACGAAGAGGTTGATAGGTCGGAGGTGTAAGTGCGGTAATGCATTAAGCTGACCGATACTAATATGTCGAGGGCTTGATCGAGACGAATCGAAAGGTTCAGAGAAGTAGGTCAAACCAAGGTGAGTTAAGTTCCTGAAGCGAAAGCTTGAAGTTGTAAGTATTATGCGGTTGTGAGGATCTGCAAGATCCGAATAGATTTCCGGTGGCAATGGCATGAGGGATCCACCTGTTCCCATCCCGAACACAGAAGTTAAGCCTCATCGCGCCGAAAGTACTTGGCTGGAGACGGCCCGGGAGGATAGGTCGCTGCCGGATTCTAATAAAGAGCATTTCGAAAGAAGTGCTCTTTTTCTTTTGTTTTCTAATGAATAGGGGCGTCGAGGACGCCGCCCCCTACAATTGATTTGCATTAGTATGGAGATGAATGATATGATATTAGCAGAGCAAGATTATGATTGAAAGTAGTGAAGTGCAAACATGAAAAAAGCGTTTGTTTGTATATGTTTCTTGCTAACCATGGTAAATTTTTTTGCTTGCAAACAAGAAGCATATCCGTATATACATGATTTGGATGAAGTTGAATCCATTCAACTTGTTATGTTTGAAGAAAAGGAATCGGATATTGGACATTTGCCAATACGTGTGGTAAAAGAATTGTCTGAATCTGAGCAAGAAGAATGCACTTTATGTTTGGAATCTATTTCATGGTACAGAACAAAGGGTGCGCCGAAGTGGATTGCATGTTATACACCTGCAATTCGAATTAATTATGAAAATGGTGATTTTGAAATTATAAACAGTGACGGGCGATATACCTGCATTGATGGTCACATCAATGCATCCGGATATTGCATGTTTGAAGAAAAAGAGTTTGTAGTATTGTTGCAAAAATTTCAATAGTAAAAGGACAGGCGATCGGTTGGTTGCCTGTCCTTTTGGTTATTTATTGCTTAAATTCTTCGTATGCTTCTGCAGCTTGTTCCCATTCTTCCATGGCCAGCATTAAGGCTTCTTCCAACTCTGCGTAACGAGTGGATTCTGCGATCATCTCATCGGGGGAAAGGGAGGTGTCGGAAAGCTTTGCGCCGCATTCTTCCATCTCCTGCTCCAGACGCTGCACTTCCTTTTCCGCATTTTCGGTGCGGATGCGTGCCTGCTGGCGCTGCTTGGTGGCCTCGCGGGACTGCTTGTTCTGCTTGCGAAGTGCGGTCTTGGTGGGTTCGCCCTCGTTCGCCTTGTTGGGATTCTTCAGACGATCCAGATATGCCAGATAATCGTCGTAATTGCCGGGCACATCGATGACGGAGCCATCATCCTGGAAGCAAAGGATGCGGTTGGCGAAGCGGTTGATAAAATAGCGGTCGTGGGAGACAGCCACCACCGTGCCGTCGAAGCCTTCCATGGCAGACTCCAGTGCCTCGCGCACGTCGGAATCCAGATGGTTGGTGGGCTCGTCCAACAGAAGGGTGTTGTCGTGATGGAGCATCAGCTTCAAAAGAGACAAACGTGCTTTTTCACCGCCCGACAGGGAGGAAAGATCTTTGAACACGTCATCACCACGGAAGTAGAACACAGCCAGCGCATTGCGCAGCTGCCCTGCAGTCATCATGGGATAACAGTCGTGAATTTCCTCCAGCACCGTGTTGTCGGAAAGAAGCTCCGCCTGCTGCTGATCGAAGTAACCCATCTCCACATTGGTGCCGCGACGGACAAAACCACGGTCGGGAGCAAGTCGTCCGCAGAGAATCTTTAACAATGTAGATTTACCGCAGCCGTTGGGGCCAATGATCGCCACGCGCTCGCCCTGACGGACATGCAGTTTGAAATCGGAAAACAGCGGAGCACCGCCAAAGCCCTTGGTCAGACCTTCTGCCATCAGCACATCATTGCCGCTGACCACATCCGCCTGAAAGCGAAAGACCAGCTCGTTATCCGCATCGGGACGATCCAGAAGCTCCACTTTATCCAGCACCTTCTCACGGCTTCGGGCGCGCTTCAGGCTCTTTTCGCGGTTGTAGCTCTTCAGCCGCTCGATGATCTCTTCCTGACGGCGAATCTCCGCCTGCTGCAGCTGATATGCCTTCTCCTGCTGGGCACGACGTGTTTTGCGCTGTTCCAGATAGGAGGTGTAATTGCCCTCATAACGGGTGATGGTGCCGCCCGACACCTCTGCGATACTGCCGCAAAGGGCATCGAGGAAATAGCGGTCGTGGGATACGATGACGATGGCGCCGGGGAATGCGCGAAGGAAATCCTCCAGCCACTGTACGGCGGCAAGGTCCAGATGGTTGGTGGGCTCGTCCAGCAGCAGCAGATCGGGGGAAGAAAGCAGCAATCTTGCCAGGGCAAGGCGCGCCTGCTGACCACCCGACAGGGTGGATGCCTGCTGGTCGTACTGATCGGGGGTGAAACCAAGTCCCACCAGTGTTCCCTGCATACGGCTCTTGTAAGCATAGCCGCCTGCATCTTCAAATTGGCGGGAGAGCATGTCGTAACGGGATGCAATGCGCTCAAACTCTGCACCCTGTGCGGTGCCCATGCGCACTTCCAACTCACGCAGCTCATTTTCCATGGCGAATACGGGGCGGAACACCTCAAGAAGCTGTTCCCAAACCGTGCCTTCCCCTGCAGGAGCGACGATCTGCTCCAGATAGCCCACCCGCACACCGCGGGGGATGACCACCTGACCCGAATCGGGCGCGTATTCACCCGTCATCACGCGCAGGAGGGTGGATTTGCCTGCACCATTGCGGCCCACAAGACCGATGCGGGTGCCGGATTCCACCGACAGATCCGCGCCGTTCAAAACGTCCAGCGTGCCGAAACTCAAATTTATTTTTTGTGCGTGCAGAACCTGCATGATCTTGCTCCTTGTGCGTGAAATTACAGCCTATATTGTACCAAAGAATGGGGTAGAACGCAAAGAAATTGCGGTGTATACTGTAAGAAAAGAGGTGATGTGCGTGACACGACGGGAATTGATCGATTTGTGCCTGTCCTACGGCGCGGTGTATGAGGATTATCCCTTTGATCTGGACCCCACCGACCCTGAGGCATGGACACTGGTGCGCCACGTGGGTAACAAAAAGACGTTTGCATTTATATATGAAAGAAACGGGCTTTGCCTGAACCTGAAATGCGATCCCCTGCGTGCGGAATTTTTGCGGCAGGTCTACGCGGCAGTATTGCCCGGGTATCATCTGAACAAAACACACTGGAACACGGTTTATGTGGATCGTGATGTGCCCATGGAAACGCTGGAAGGAATGATTCGGGAGAGTTTTGAACTGACCCGACCGAAGGTGAGGGGGAAAAAGAAAGAATACTAATGAGTGCATTTTCATCCTGAGCAAGCGAAGCGCGTCGAAGGATCTGTAAAGCGACGGTTCTATCTTTGCCAAGCAGGAAATCAAACTGTACAGATCCTTCGACTTCGCCTGACGGTGCCGCTCAGGATGACGGTTGTGGGGAAAAAAAGAGGAAGTTTCAATTGAAACTTCCTCTTTTACTTTTAGAATTTAATAATCTTATTCCCCTTTTTCGATTCTTTCCGCGATGCGCATCAAGCCATACAGTGCGGCGTCGCGGTGGGGGGCGGTGTAGACGGGGAGGCCTGTTACCTTTTCAAGACGCTGATGGAGGGCGGGCAGTTTGGAAAGTCTGCCGCCGCAGAGGATCAGGCGATCGATGGCAGGGTTATGGGCGCGCAGGCGCTCGATGGGTCCCTTGTAGGCGTTTGCAAGGCTGTCGAGGGTGGCGCTGAACAGATTTGCCGCCGTCAGGTTGGTGGAGGAGATATTCTCGATAGCGCCTTCGCCCACGCCGATGTAGAAGTCGGGCTTGACGGTGAGATCCTGGGTGTCATCCTTCAGGTTCTCAAGAAGGATTGTCCAAAGCTCCTGCGTTTCGGGCTCTTTGCCTGTGATCAGGCGCACGCTGTCGCGAATCAGCTCGATGGCGATATCCATTACGCGGCCGCCGGGCTGACGGGTGATGGTCATCAGGCACTGGTCTTCAAAGAAGGGGCGCACTTCCATGTCAGCTTTCACATAGCCGGGTGCGGCGGCGCAGATGATGGTGGCAGTGCCGATGGTAAGGGACACGCTCTTTTCAATGCCATCGCCCGAGCCGTACACGCTTGCCTGATGATCGCCGATGGCGGCGAAGAAGGGCACACCGCGATAGTGTCCCATTTCTTTGGTTTCGGAGATGATCTCGGGGAAGGTAAGCTCCGTGACACCAACTGCCTCGATGACGGTCTTGCTCCAGGTGCCGTCTGCTGCGATGGCAAAGCCTGTGGAAGCTGCATCGGTCAGGTGGCATGCGTGGATTTTCTCATCGGACATGGAGCTTGCAAGGAAACTGCCCAAAGTCTCAAATCTTGCACCACTCAAATCCATGGGATTTGCGCGCAGCATGGAGTACAGACTGCATGCTGCGATGCCTGCCTTGAAACGGGTACCCATGGCAAGGGCGGCCTCTTTGCCGATCAAGTCATACAAACGCTGGGAATCGGTGATGCCGTTTTCATCGGGAATGTCCGCGCGGGCATCCTGCCAGGTGATGTAGGGCGTGATGGGTTTACCGTCACGGGTCAGAATGCAGCCGTGCATCTGGGTGGAGAAGAAGATGCCGCCAAAGTCGGTGGAGATATCCAGCTGCTCATCCAGCATGGCTTTGACATCCGCCAAAAGATCGTTTGCATCGATGGCAAAGTGTCCGCGGGGCGCATCCAATCTGGGCAGCGTAGGACGATAAGCCACGGTTTCCGCTGTGTTTTCTTTCGTGTCCAAAATGGCAAGTTTGGTATAGGAACTGCCGATGTCAAATGCAATATAACGCATACAAAAAACTCCTTGTGGATAAAATAGGAAAAATTCCGCTTCAATATTAGTTGTATTGTACAACAACAAAAAGGACAAGGCAAGCCTTGTCCATGGGGGAAAGTGGGTCACATATCTTCGATTTTCTTTTTGGATGTATGGGCGATGGGTTTCCACTGTACACGACAGAACAGCGCCTGGAGGCTGATGGGAAGGTAGGTCAGCATGAAGATGGGGAAGGTGAAGGTGTAGAGGATCTTCTGCCACCATTTGGCGCGGATATGCTTCCATTGTGTGATGGTGGTGAGCAATCCTAAGAAAAAGAGGATGAGACTGCCGCCGAAAAGCACCTGCAGCAGTGACCACAACGCGGAAAGCGGTGGTACCCCTGCCAGCATGCAAAGGATGAGGTGAATGCCGTTGCAGACCAGTGCCGCCAACGACAAAAGGAAAGCAGGCATGATGTTCATGCAAAGGTCGAAGCAGGAAAAACTGCCGCGGAAGATGCCGAAAATCAGCTTTGTGCCGTATTTGCGGAACACCTGCAGATAGCCCTTTGCCCAGCGCAGGCGCTGCCGCCAGGATTGGGAAAAGGTGATGGGCTGTTCATCGTACAATTCCGCTTCGGTACAAAATGCAATGCGGCGGCCCTGCACAATGTTATGGGCGGAAAACTCGATATCTTCCGTCAACAGGTGGAAGTTCCACCCGCTGCATTTTTGCAGAACCTCCTTTGAAAACAGAAAACCTGTGCCCGATACGGAACAGCTGGCACCGAGGTTTTCCCGTGCACGGTTCAAATACACGCTTTCTCTTAAAAACCAAAGTCCATACCCTGCACTGATCCAGTTGTCCGCATAGTTTTTACTGTTGCGGTAGCTGGTGACGATGTCATTTCCATTGCTAAAGGTTTCGTTCATGCGCGAAATGTAGTCGGACTTCAGAAGATTATCCGCATCAAAGACGAAAAAGCCGTCAAAGGCATCGGGAAAGTCTTTCTCAATATGGTTCAAAAGAAATTCCAGCGCGTAGCCTTTTCCAATAAAACGCGTGTCAAATCGCTCATAGACCGTGGCACCGCAGGTGCGGGCAACAGCTGCCGTATGGTCGGTGCAGTTGTCCGCGGCGACGAAGATGTGAAGCAAATCTTTGGGATAATCCTGCCGATGGATGCTTTCGATCAGATTGGGCAGTACGCGCTCTTCGTTTCTTGCACAGA
Organism: Clostridia bacterium; assembly: GCA_017935825.1. Taxonomy (GTDB): domain Bacteria; phylum Bacillota; class Clostridia; order Christensenellales; family Maliibacteriaceae; genus RGIG9107. The sequence continues at coordinate 4,458 of JAGBGW010000001.1, read as the reverse complement.
TCAGTACGGCATAACGATGCAGTTTTTTGGGCGCCGCTACAGCTTTTTTCTTCCAATGGGCGATGGGAATGTACAAAAACTGATAGCTGTAGCAAAGAAAAAACAGCAGGCAAAGTATGTGATTGACTGCCTCGATCCAATCGTTTTGCATGGGAAAATCTCCTCCCTGTCTGAAATCGGGCAAAGTATAGCATAACTTTTTTGAAAATCAGCAAAGGGAAGATTATGGAAAAGGAAAGGTTTTCTTAGGGTTTGATTAAGAGTGCTCACAACATTGACGGCGGACGAAAAAAATAGTACAGTTAGACTGTTACAATATGAGATAAAAACAGGAAAGGAGAATTCTTGACATGGCACGCTATCGTATGAAAAGACGATATGTGAATCGACTATGGGTAATATTGGCCATATTTTTTATTTGTGCTGCGTTGGCAGTGACGGGAATTCTTCTTTATCAACGAATAGCACAGGAAAAAGAACTGCCTTTGTCTGCAGAGGCAAAAATTGAAGTGATGGACGGACGCATCCTTGCGGTGGAACGAGGCGAATTGATTGGATTCAATGGGCATGCAAAGGAGATGTTTCGTCAAAGGGTTCCCGGTGCTTCTGAAATTTGTGTCGGTGATGGCGCAGCGGCAGTTTACGGTATACACGACGTGTATCTGGTGCGAAAAAATGGCAGGATCGATGCGCATATTTCCACCGATGCGGATGTACGACAAGTGCTGTGTGGTGCGGGTATCATCTGTGTGGTGACAGAGGATGAAGCGGGCAATATGCTTGTTTCCTGCTATGATACATATGCAAACCTGATCGATCTGATCGATTCGGCAGATCTTTTGCAGGATGATGTTCTGATGCGTGCAGGTATGCAGGACAATGTTTTGTGGCTTACGACCTGCAATACGACGGGTGCAGGAACACTTTGCCACACATACGTGTTCAATGTGCAGAAAAATGCTTTTCTTTGCCGCATCGATGTCTACGATCAGCTGATCTGTGATATATTCATGGATGAAAAAAATGTATTTGTAATAGGAACGGACAGCATTCTATGTTATAATTATAACGGTATGCGCCAGTGGCAGATGCCTGCGGCAGACTTGACGTATGTGACCGGTTGTCACTACAGGCAAAATGCTGCGCTGTTGTTTGCTTATGATGATATGCCCGGCGGACGAATGGTGTACAGAACACAATCCTATGCGCTGTTTGAAACGCCGATCGGTTGTGATTGTGCGGATGGTAAACTGTATATTTTGACGCAGGAAGCTTTGGGCACGATTAATCTGCGGGGAGAAATGCATACCTTGCAGCTTCTGCAGCAAGAGGCATATGAGCAATTGCATCTTGTATCTTCCAATCGTATGTTGGTATTTGACGGCGACCGTTGGGTCGTTTGCATGATTCCATAAAAGGAGTGGTATTTCATGAATTTTAATCTGATCGACCTTGCGATCATCGGTGTACTTGCAATCTTTGCACTGATCGGCTGGTATCGCGGCTTTTTGGCAAGCCTTCTGCATGGCATCTCTGTGGTTGGATCCTTGATCGTTTCCGGCATCGGCTATCGCCAGTTTGCACGTTTTTTGAACAATCGCTTCAATGCGCTGCAACTGACGCTGCAGTTTACCGACGTTGGCGAAGCCATCGGCGATATTGAACTTTCCCGCGTGGTGGTCAATACTGCATCCGAAGCACAAATCACCCAGGCGCTGGAATCCTGCAATTTGCCCAACTTTATTTCCAAGCTGATCCAAAAGAACATCGCAAACGGTGCTTTTTCCGATATCGGCATTGCCACCATTGAAGAGTATTTCAATCAGACGCTTGCGATCGCCGTGCTGCATGTTATCTGCTACGTTGCATTGTTCGCACTGGCATTTATTGCATTTGAACTGATCGTCAGCATGTTTTTGGCTTTGGTTCGACTGCCTGTGCTTCGCCAGTTTGACTCCCTTGCTGGCGCAGTGGTTTCCGTCATCATCGGTATGTTTGTGGTGCGCGTGGTCTTCATGCTGGTGCCCACCGGTCTTTCCTTGATGGCCATCGAACAAATCCGCGCCTGGTTTACCGATAGCGCCATCGGTTCACTGTTCTATAAATCCCAATTCCTGCTTCGCGGCATCAAGGGTACGATGCTTAAATAAAAATGAGAATAGAAAAAGGAGATGTTCAAACGAACATCTCCTTTTTTGTTATGTGATCAACCTTCCGTTCCCGCACCGGGATCGGGGGTGCTGCCGCCTGTACCGACGTCAGGTTCTGTGCTACCGCCGCCTGTACCGGGGTCGGGGGTGGGCTCGGGTGCCGGCTTGGTGCCCACGATGATCTCTGCGCGGCGGGTGGGGTAGGCATCGGTATGATCCACCACGCGTCGGATCTCATTGCCGTCTGCATCATACCATACTTTGTAGACGCGGATGTCGTAGCCGTTGAGGGCGGAAACCACAGTCTCCTCATAGCCCACGGGCTTGGTGGGGTCTTCCGTCACCTTTGCCGCGCCGGGAGAGCGGGTACCCAGATGCTCGGATTCCATCTCGATGGTGATGCCGTTTTCCAACGGTCTTCCGTACATGGTGAAGGTAACGGAGGTATCGGTGTACTTCCCCACAATGTACACAGGATATTCGCTGGTGTTGATAAATGCAAGATCGCAGTGCCCGTAGGCGATGGTTGCATCCTGTCCGCGAGGAACGTAGGAGGATGCGATGGCGTGGGGGTCACGTGCGGTAATTTCCATGTCGCAGCGTACCGCCACGTTGTAAAGCGTGGTTGCCGCCTGACAAACACCACCGCCGCGGTCGGTGGAGCTTCTGCCGCCAACGATAACGCCTGCTTCCCGATAGCCGTTTTCTGCAAGAGAGGTATTGCCTACAATGCGGTTAAAGGAAAATTCATCGCCCGGCTGCAGGACAGTACCATTGATGGTGTCAGTTGCGCGGTGAATGTTGTATGTGCGGTTTGCAATGCGGGCATATTGGGTGGTGAATGTGCGCATCATCTGTACATTTTCTTTTAAATCTGCAAGGTGAACCGTAGGTTCGGTCACGATCACGGGCAACTGTGCCGTGCGTTCACCTGTGACAGCACAGGCAATGATCGTATCTACGGCCGCCGTCTGATCTAAAGAATATCCTGTGGACTCCTCCATCTCGATAAACGGGTAATCACTTTCGCGCAGCTGTTCAGGGGCAAATTCCAAAGAAGCTTCCTGCACGGGGCGATCGATTTGTTCTGCCAACGCTGCAACATAACCGCTGACAGCAGCCTGATCAAAACTGCAGGGGATTGCTATCTCCTGCGGCACTGCACGGGACATACAGATATCAAACAATCTTTGACTTCTGGAACCGGTACGTCCTATACGCCATGCACTTTCCAGCGCAGCGTCCGTGTCATAGACGGGAGAAAACGTATCAATTGTGGCTGTATAAGTTTGCGTACCCGCATGCAGCGTAAACTTCTGTGAAGTATCTTTCTTTGATTGAATTTCCTCGATGGCGACAGCTGCTTGCCCTTTGGTCATGCCTTCCAGACAAACGCCTTCCATCGATACGCCAAAGACCAAATCACTTGCAAGCAAACGGTTTTCTTTGATCGCGCGGCTGCAAAGACTTGAAAGACTTACAACACACACAAGACACATGGCAGCAAGAAAAATACGCTGCCAGACGGTAGTGTGGGCAAGCTGTTGTAAAAAGCTTTGCTTATTGAGCGAAGGCTCCTTTTGCATTTCATCTTCAGCGGATGCTGCAGTCTCATCGGCCGGGTGATTCTGCAGGGCATCGGAAAATTCCTCAAGAAAAGTCTCTGCCACAGCCTCTGCAGTTTCTTGTTCTGTGAAATGATCTTCTGTGAGCAGATTTTCGAGGTGATCTTCTTGTGCGATCGGTTCCGCGAGGGTCTCCTCTGCAATCAACTCAATGTCATCTTCCTGCACAAACAGTTCCTGACTGAGGATTTCCTGTGCGATCGCCTGGGCATCATCTTTGTCTTGCGCGCTGTTTGTGTTATTATCTGCAAACAAGGAGCCGCCCAATGATGCAAGCACATCCACTGCTTCACTGGAGACATTGGAAAGGTCACCATCCAAGCCTGCCAACAAGTCCCGGCTGACTTTTTCTTCAAGCTGCTGCCTGGACAATCCTGTATTTGAAGTTTGTCCTTGTTTCATAAACATGCCTCCCGAATGTATGGGAATATACTTATTATATAGGTACAAATTACACGGTGTAAATGCTTTTATGAAGCGGCTTTGAAACTTCATATTTCCGTAAAAATTAAAATACGTAAAAAATGAGCAAAAGACTTTTAATCGAAAACCCTTTTCTCAAACCAAACTATGCGTTATAATGGATATGTACAAGTTGGGACGGTCTACCGTTCTACAGGCTATCGGCGGCAAAGATACTGCTGGAAAATAAATTATTATTTTAGAAGGAGGGCAAAGCTATG
>JAGBGW010000074.1 GCA_017935825.1 Clostridia bacterium | reverse complement strand
GGATGGTGGCACCCGAAAGCTCCACAGGGGCAAGGTGTGCCAACGGTGTGACACGACCCGTTCTGCCCACTTCCCAAGTGACTTCTTCCAACATGGTGGTGGCTTCGTCCGCCGCAAACTTCCATGCCATAGCCCAGCGGGGGAAGCGGTCGGTGTAGCCCAGAAGCTGCCGCGTGGCAAAGTCTTCCACTTTAATCACTGCACCGTCGATGAGGAAGTCAAGAGAATCTCGCTCAAGTTCTATCGCTTTCAAGGTATCAAAGACTTCATCGATGCTGTCACAGAGCTTAAACAGGGGGCTGATGGGGAAATTGTAGGATTTGAGGGTATCGATCATCTGATCGCTATTGTAAACTTCCATTTCGGGTTTACAATAGCCAATTTGGTAGAAATAGATATCCAGATGCTTTTCCCGTGTCTTTTCAGGGTCGATGTTGCGCAGTGCGCCTGCCGCCGCATTTCGGGCGTTTTTCAACGGCTCGGATGCGGTTTTGTTGTAGTTTTCCAATGTAGAAAGCTTCATAATACACTCGCCCTGCACTTCCATGGTGCCAAGATAGGGGATGGTGCGGGGGAAGTTTACAATGGTCTGCACCTGGGGCATGATGCCTTCGCCCACACGGCCTGTGCCGCGTGTGGCGGCCTGAATGAGCTTTCCGCCGTCGTAGCGCAGGTTGACAGTCAAGCCGTCAAACTTATACTCCACCGTGTAGCGGATGGGCGGAAGGTTTTCTCCTCTTTCAATTGCCTCAGCATGCAGACGACGCACGCGTTCATCCCAGCGGCGAAGCTCCTCTTCCTGTTTACATTTATCAAGGCTCCAAAGGGGCGCAAGATGGGTGATGGAAGGGAAGGCTTCTGATACCTGCTGGGCACCCACGCTGTGCAGGGGGGAATCGGGCAGGACGACGCCTGTTTGTTCCTCCAAAGCGCGCAGCTCATCAAACAGGGCGTCATACTCCGCATCGGCGATGATGGGGGCGTCCTGCTCGTAGTAGCGCTTGCGGTGGGCGTTGAGTTCGGAAACCAACGTTTGCATGCGCTGCATATTTTCCTGCTGTTCAAGCTGCTCGATGAGATTCATGTTTTTCACTCACTTACTCTTTTTCAAGTGCCGCAAATGCTGCGGAAAGTTGTTTGATGCCGCGGCCGTCAAATGCCACGGTGACAAGGTCGCCCTTAACGGAGATGACCACGCCGCTGCCAAAGACCGCGTGACGGACGTGATCGCCTGTGGTAAGGGCACTTGCAGGCACGCCTTCCTTCTTCTGCTTCTGGGCAGGTTTTGCGCCGCTCATGATCTTGGCGCTCTGCGCCGCGAAGGAAGTCTTGGTGCCCGTATAGGAGGAAGCACGGGAGGTGGTGCCGTAGCTGTTTGTGCGGGCGCCGTAGCCGCTGAAGGAGGAACCGCTGGGGCGGTCGGACAAAGAGAAGAAATTGCCGAAGCCCTCATCGTCGTCATAGAAGGGATTGCTTCTTGCCGCCACACGCATGCGCTCATCCACCGCATCCTTGGGAAATTCCTTCAGGAAACGGGATGCAAGGCGCACACCTGCGTTATTGTTCAGCGCACGGAACTGCGCGCGCGTCAGATACAAAAGTTTTTCTGCACGGGTGATGCCGACATAGCAAAGGCGGCGTTCTTCCTGCATCTGGTTTTCGTCTTCCAGTGCGCGGGAGTGGGGGAACACGCCCTCCTCCATGCCGGTCAAAAACACCACGGGGAATTCAAGACCCTTTGCGCCGTGGATGGTCATCAACGTCACGGGGTTTTGGGTCTCGCCATCGTCGCCTGTGACGTCGCTTTCAAGCGATACGCTCATCAGCCAGTCGGCTAATGTGGGGTCACGCTGTTCGATTTGCCCCGACTCTGCTTCTTCATCGGTGTAGGTGCGAACGCCCATTTCCCATTCCGCCTCAAATTGCTTGGCGGCGGTGACCAGTTCCAAAAGGTTCTCGCGTCGGGCGGCGTCTTCCTCGTCCTCGGGATTGTACATGGAAAGAAGCTCCGTCTTTAAGATGACCTGCTCGGTCAGCTCTGATACGGTAAGAAGTTCCGAAAGCACCGACAGCTCCGCCATCAGCTCCGCAAAGCGTGCCACGGGCTTCTTTGCACGGGAGGGAACACCTTCCGCCTCGGGGAAATCCATCACCGCGGCAAGGAGATTTTCCTCCCGTTCTGCGGCAAGGGTTTCGATGGCATCCACCGCCGCATCGCCGATGCCCCGCTTGGGCACGTTGATGATGCGGCGCACGCTGACGGCATCGTCGGGGTTGACCAGAAGTTTCAGATATGCCATGGCATCCTTGACTTCTTTTCTTTGCCAGAAGCCCACACCGCCGTGGACGCGGTAGGGGATGGAATTGCGCACGATGGACTGTCCAAGCAGACGGGACTGGGCATGGGTGCGGTAGAACACTGCGATGTCGCCGTAGGAATAGCCCTCGGTTTGCACAAGGCGCTGGATCTCACTTGCCACAAAGTCCGCCTCGTCGTTGGCATTTTCAAAGGCGCACAGGATGGGCAGATCGCCATCGGGATTCTGCGTCCAAAGCTTTTTGGGCTTTCTGTCGGGGTTGTTGGCGATGACGGCGTTTGCCATGTTCAGGATGGAGCCTGTGGAGCGATAGTTTTGCTCCAGACGAATGGTGCGCGCGCCGGGGAAGTCCTTTTCAAAATCCAGAATGTTTCGGATATCCGCGCCGCGCCAGCCGTAGATGGACTGGTCATCGTCGCCGACGACGCAGATGTTGCCGTAGTAGCTGGAAAGAAGGCGGATGAGCATGTACTGCGCCTGGGAGGTATCCTGATACTCGTCCACGTGCACGTAGCGAAAGCGTGCCGCGTAGGCGGTCAGCACATCCTGATTCTGCTGAAAGAGCATGAGGGTATTTAAGATCAGGTCGTCAAAGTCCATGGCGCCTGCTTCACGCAGTGCGTTTTGGTACATGGCGTAGATTTGCGCAAGTTTCTCTGCACGAAAATCGTCCCCATACCACGAGGCGAACTCCGAGGGGGGAACCATCTTATCTTTTGCGCGGGAGATCTGCGCACGCACGAATTTGGGTGCGTAGGTGTTTTCGGAAAGCTGGGCTTTGGCAAGGCAGGTTTTCAGGATGCGCCCCGAATCTTCCTCGTCATAGATCGAGAAATTCTGCTTGTAGCCGATGCGCTCCGCCTCGCGGCGCAGGATGCGCACGCAAAGGGAGTGGAAGGTGGAACACCAGACGTACTGTCCGCCGGAAGTCATCGCTTCCAGACGCTCACGCATTTCCCTTGCCGCCTTGTTGGTGAAGGTCACCGCCAAAATGTTCCACGGGGCGACACGTTCTTCTTCGATGAGCCGTGCAATGCGGGATGTCAGCATCTTGGTCTTGCCGCTGCCTGCACCCGCCAAAACAAGAAGCGCGCCCTCACTGTGGCGGGCGGCTTCAAGCTGTCGGTCATTCAAACCATCTAAAATTCCCATAGGTAATGTATGTTACTCCAATTCTTCTTCTTGCTTTGCTTTGAGCTTGGCAAAGACGGTGGTGTAGCCGTCTGCGCCGTAGTTGAGCGAGCGCTTGACACGGCTGATGGTGGCGGAAGATACACCCGTCAAGGTTGCAATATCCTGATAGGTGCAGTCGTCCAGCAGCATTTTTGCCACCTGCAGGCGCTGCGCCATGGACACGATCTCCGATGCGGTGCACACGTCTTCAAAGAAACGATAGCAGTCTTCCTTCGTTTCCAGTGCAAGGATCGCTTCGAAGAAATCGTCGACTTTTTCGGATGCAAAACGGGATTGATACGCCATTGTAAGTTACCACCTTTGTTGAGATTTGTCTATATGGTCAAATTGGTTCTGTGCAGATTTACTGTATTGGTAACATTTTAACACATCACAGCACGAAAGTAAATTGTATGCAGGCATTAATTTTACTTTTTAATGCGTGAAAGTGACGGTTCGCTGTCTTGTAATTGGATTTTGCCTGTGTTACATTGATAAAAAGACCTGTTTTGAGGTGGAAAACATGAGAAGCAATGTGGATATTACCTTCCATCCGTCCTGGTGGCACAAGCACACAGGGGTGGAATTTGATGAGAAATTTTTCTTCGATGCGGACTACCGACTGGAAGCGGATGTCAAAATGCGAAGAAAGCTTTTTGAGTATTTCGGCGACTTCGGCATTGGGGAAGAGGACCCCAAACCCCGTCCGATCCTGTTTTCCGACCTGATCGCCAGCGGCTTTTTGTATTCGCAGATGATGGGCTGTGAGGTTATTTTTAAGAAAGACAACGCACCGCAGGTGGTGGCGGCAAATCTTTCCGAAGATGCGGTGGAAAGCCTTTCCGTCCCCAACTTGGACGAGAACCCCCTGTGGCAAAATGTGCAGGGGCAGATCGATCGGTTTTTGCGCGAATTCGGCTATGTGGAAAGCGCCATCAATCTCATGGGCGTAAAGAACATCGCCCTGGACCTTCGGGGCGAGGAGCTGTTCTACGACTACTTTGACGATCCCGAG
>JAGBGW010000073.1 GCA_017935825.1 Clostridia bacterium | reverse complement strand
GTTAACGCGAGCAAGCTCCGCGTGCTGAAACTACAAATTCATACAAAACTAAAGCGCGATACAGCGTCCAGGCTCAGCCTGGTAGACAGGCATAGACGCAACACCATTTAAGGACAAATCTGCTCTTACTCCTGCCAAGTACTCATAATATGCCTGCGAACCAATCATTGCAGCGTTGTCGCCGCACAGGCTAAGCTTTGGCAGATACAGCTCGTATCCATGCTTTTTGCATGCCGCTTCCAGTGCAGAACGCAGACCGCTGTTTGCGCTGACACCGCCTGCAACCACGATTTTTTTACTGTTTGTATACTCTGCCGCACGCATCAGGTGATCGGTCAGAATATCCGCTACAGTACCCTGAAAATCTGCTGCCAGATTGTTTACATCGATGCTTTCGCCTTTTTGCTGTGCATGGTGAGAAATGTTGATGACCGCTGTCTTTAATCCAGAAAAGCTGAAATCAAAGTCCGAGCCGTTTACCTTCGGCTTTGGCAGCTTGTATTCCCCGCGCTTGCCCTGAGCAGCAGCCTTGTCGATATAGATTCCGCCCGGATATGGGAATCCCAGAACACGGGCAGCCTTGTCAAAGGCTTCTCCTGCGGCATCATCATGGGTACGTCCGATGATCTCAAAATCGGTATAGTCGTTTACCTTGATGATGTGGCTGTGTCCGCCGGAGGCTACCAGGCACAGGAACGGAGGTTTCAGGTTTGGATGGGTCAGATAATTTGCTGCAATATGTCCGCGGATGTGGTGAACCGGAATCAGCGGTTTTCCAGAAGCAAGCGCCACGCCCTTTGCGTAGTTTACTCCCACCAACAGCGCACCGATCAGTCCCGGCGCATAGGTAACTGCAACGGCATCGATGCTTGAAAAGGTTTCTCCAGCATCGGAAAGGGCCTTTTCCACCACCGCACAGATATTTTCGGCATGGCGTCGTGAAGCAATCTCCGGCACAACGCCGCCATAAAGTTTATGTTCCTCGACCTGTGAGTTGATGACCGAGCTGCGGATGGTTCGTCCGTCTTCGATGACCGCAGCTGCGGTTTCGTCACAGGAGGACTCAATTGCAAGTATCTTCAAAGTCTTTCTCCTTTTCTTGTCGGCGCTGAAATTTAGGAAAAAATTCCTCCATAGGTTTTGGTCATAATCAGCGCATCTTCGGTAGGGTTGGAATAGAAGTTCTTTCTATGACCAACCACCTCAAAATCAAATTTATCATAGAACTGCTGGGCACTGACGTTTGACTCCCGCACTTCCAGCGAGATCGACGCCATATCGTTTTCCTTTGCGTACTCATCGAGCGTTTCCATCAGTCTGGTTGCTACACCAAGACGTCGAAACTGCGGAAATACTGCGATATTGCAGATATACCCTTCATCCACGATATGCTGCATACCGACATAACCGGCTACTCTGCCTCCGATTTCGGCAACACGAAATACGGCAAGCGGATTAGAAAGCTCGGACACCAGAGCATCAAAGCTCCATGGGGTGGAAAAGCACTCTTTTTCCAGTCGCTCCAGCTCCTCAATGTGGCAAGGCTGCATTGGAACGACCGTAATACTTTGCCCCTGTTCTTCCATGTATAACTTCCTTTCTGTAAATCGCGGCTCTTGTTTTTTTACGCCGCCTGAGGTTTCAATAAAAATACGGTTTTTCCCGTCATCAAACGATTATAGCAAATTTCCCCGCTGGAAAAAAGAGCTTTTTACAATTTCTTAAAGATTTTCTTACCTGCGGGCAAATCTGAAAGATATGCCCGACGAAAACTTCTGCTTTTGCTTTAACCAACAAGCACCTCGTAATGAAATTACAACTTCGCACTAGCCCTAGGTAAAAAACAGCGTCCAATTTTAGCCTTACTATTTGGCGTCGTACCAGGTTTTGCCGGTGCCGACATCTGCCTTGAGCAGAACCTTCAGTTTTGCCGCTGCCTGCATCTCTTCCTTCAGCAGTGCTTTTACCTGCTCTACCTCGTGCTGTGGTGCTTCTACAATCAGTTCATCGTGTACCTGCAAAATCAGGCGCGCATCCAGCTGCTCTTTCTTTAAACGGCGGTACACACGAATCATTGCAATCTTGATAATATCTGCCGCTGTTCCCTG
>JAGBGW010000005.1 GCA_017935825.1 Clostridia bacterium | reverse complement strand
GCATCCACTTGTGTTCCTCGGGCTCTACGCAGGAAGCTGCACGGACCCAGGGATTGCCGTCCAGATGGCGGATGCCCCAAACGGTCATCATGGCGTAGCCGGGCGCTGCCACCTGGGGATGCTCCATGTTGGCGTTGATCATCAGCAGGGAGTTGTTCTTAATCTTGTAGACGTTCTCGCCCTCGAAGCCTGCGCCGAAGCCCTGGGGTTTGTCGAAGCGATAGAAATATGCCTCGGGCTGCTCATGCAGGTGGGGAATGTAACCGCTCCAGCGGCCGGGCTTATTGACCACGTCGCCCAGAACCATATTGGAGAAGGGAGCGTTGTAGTAGTCGAACATGGTGCGGACCTTGCGGTGCATGGTGTCATCCAGAATGCCTTCGCCGGTCACTGCCAGATCGATGGAATCCTTGGGATAGAAGCAGGTCTCGTAGTCGCGGTCGTTCAAAGACTTCTGCACGTAAATTTCGCAGCCGTTCTTGGTGGAAAGATGCATCTTATGACCCTTTGCAAACAGAACGCCGAAGGGAAGGTCCTCATAGGGGTTGGTGCGCATGTCGCAAAGAGACTTGCCCTCTGCCTCGAAGCATACATCACCTTCCAGGATCATCAGTGCGATCTCCTTGTTCTCATCGCAGAAATCCCAGCTCTGGCCTGCTTCCAGAACCAGAACGCCAACATCCATCATCATGGAAGCGCCGTTGCCATCCAGCTCGATGATGCTGTTATAGCCGTTTTCCAGCTTATCGCAATATACCATCATAGTCGTATACCTCCGTTTTTTGTTATTTTATTGGAAATAATATAGCACAATGTGCCGTTTTTCTCAATACAGACCGCGGTAGATGGCGGCATAGTCGTCACGCCCCAGCTTAACATAATTGTTCTTAGTCAAACGAACCTGCTTCTGCTCCACGATGTCTGCAAAATTTTCGCAGTCTTCTTCCGTCATGCCGTACTCGTGCAGGGGCTTTGCAGGAAGGACGTTGTCAAACAGGCGCTGAATCACCACATAAACCTCGTCACGTGCGCAATCAAGGGTAGCTGCCAGTTTCTCATTCAGTTCAGCGATTCGACCACCCGGGTCTTTTTCCATGTACTTGCCGAACACGCCGCGGAACATGGCATAGTTTGCCTCGCCGTGGGGCACGTGATAGTTGCCGCCCAAAGGATAGCTCATTGCGTGGACCGCGCCGGTGCCTGCGTTGCCGAAGGCAATGCCTGCATACATGGATGCGGTGAGGAAGTTTTCACTTTCCTCAAAACGAACGTCCACACCTTCGCGCTCCATGCGAAGGTAGCCGCGCAGAATCAGTTGCATGGCTTCCATGGAAAACAGCTTGCTTTCGCGGCTTGCGCCGGGAGAAAGGTAGCTTTCAATTGCATGGATGAAAGCATCGATGGAGCTGGTGGCAAAGAACTTCAAAGGCAGGGAAGAAAGAAGTTCGGGGATGAGCACTGCTTCATCTGCATACATGGCGGGGGTGCCGAAGCCAACTTTGGTGCCGCGGGTGGTCTGGTCGATGGCAGAAAGGCAGGTCACTTCGCTGCCGGTGCCGCAGGTGGTGGGCACGCAGAAGAGGGCCTTCACACGCTCAGGAGTGATCTTGCCGTCCACCAGATCGAGAACGGGAGAACCCTGACGCAGGGTAAGGAACTTTGCGGTATCCATGACACTGCCGCCGCCGATGGCGATGACGCGGTCGAAGGAAAGCGCGGATGCATCGGCGCACATAGCATCGATCATCACATCGGTGGGTTCGCCGCTGCCGTATTTTTCCTGAAACATGACCTGACAGGAAAGCTTCAATTCTTCAAAAAAGGGACGATAGATATACTCATTGGTCACGATCAGATCACGCTCGCCCAGCTGTGCTTCTTTTGCAAACTGTGCGCAGGTGTCAAATCGGGTGACCTTGGGACCAATCAGAAAAGACATTGTTTTTCCTCCCAAATGATTCTGTTACAGAACAAGTGTATACGTTTACACATGCTTTGTCAAAGGGTAAACCGCAGGAATTTGCAATTTATGCAAAATCAAAACCACCCGTCTAACGGGTGGTTTGCACTGAGGCTATAAGCCTCTGTTACCGGCCAGCGTCTAAAGGCGCTGGCTTTCACTTTGTTCAAGCCACATTGCCCTTGACTCGTCGCAGCCCTTGAAAGGGCGTTTGTACTACCGGCTTACCCCTTAAAGGGGTCTTCATATTCTTTTACACTTAACTTATCCATTGCAATATCATGTGTCTCTTGCTCTTGGATATACTTTCGTATTGTTGCCTCATTTAATCCTACCGTACTTACGTAATATCCTTCTGCCCAGAAATGCCTGTTCCCATACAAATACTTTAAATTTGCGTGCTTATCAAAAATCATCAGCGCGCTTTTTCCTTTTAGATATCCCATAAAATACGACACGCTCATTTTTGGTGGAATACTTACAAGTATGTGGATATGATCCACCATCAGATGTCCTTCTATGATTTCCACACCTTTTTGTGCACATAACTGCTTCAGTATATCCCTTATACTCTCCTTATATTGATTATAAACTGCTTTTCGTCTATACTTCGGAGTGAACACAATATGGTATTTACACATCCATTTTGTGTGTGACAGACTGTGTGTTTGGTTTGCCATTGTTTTTACCTTCCTTTCGCATTTTTGGCTTGAACAACCTCATTATAGCGTGGCGGTATTCTCCATGGTATAACCTCTCACTTCCACCCGCATAGCGGGTGGTTTTTTGTTTCGGATGCTTTGCATCCTCAACCGGGTAAAAACCCATAATAAAACGCTGTCGGAACCATCCGACAGCGTTTCTTTCTTTGTTATAAATTGATTTACAGATTTGCAATTGCCTCGACCAGAAGGTCCACATATTCCGTCATGGTCGCCCAGCTGGTGCAAAAGCGCACCGCTTCGTGATCCGCATCCACATGTGCCCAGGGAGAATAGGAGAAGTTCTCACCCAGTTTTTCCAGCTGTGCATGGGACAGCACGGGGAACTGCTGGTTGGTGGTGGAGGCAAAGAACATCTTCACTCCCTTTGCAAGCAGCGCATCACGGATGCGGTATGCCTGTGCGTTTGCATGACGGGAGATCTCAAAATACAGACCGTCCTCAAACAGCGCCTCAAACTGGATGCCCAGAAGGCGACCCTTTGCCAGCATGCCGCCCTGCTGTTTGATCATGTAGCGGAAGTCCTTCTTCAATTTATCGTTGGTGATGACAAGCGCTTCACCAAACAGCGCACCCACCTTGGTGCCGCCGATGTAGAATGCATCGCAAAGCTGTGCAAAATCTGCCAGCGTCAGATCGTTACCCTCTGCGGTCAGGCCGTAACCCATACGGGCGCCGTCCACATAAAGGGGAATGTCGTATTCGCGGCAGGCATTGTGCAGGTCTTCCAGTTCCGCCTTGGTATAGAGCGTACCGTTTTCCGTGGGGAAGGAGATATACACCATGCCGGGCTGCACGATATGCTCGTGGGTCTCGTCCGCCCAGTGTGCCGCGCAGGCGCATCTTACCTGATCGCCGCTGATTTTGCCGTCGTTGTCGGGCAATGCCAACACTTTATGACCGCAGGCTTCCACCGCGCCGGTCTCGTGGACGTTGATGTGACCCGTCTGCGCACACAGCACGCCCTGGAAGGGGCGAAGTGCAGCGGCGATAACGGTAAAATTGGTCTGGGTGCCGCCGACCAAAAAGTGTACGGCAGCATCGGGTGCATTGCAGGCAGTACGAATCAATTCCGCAGCATGGGCGCAGTGTTCATCCTCGCCATAGCCCACGGTCTGTTCCATATTGGTTTGCATCATTTTCTGCATAATGGCGGGATGGGCTCCCTCCAGATAATCGCAGTGAAAAAGCATTTTCATAAAGTCGTTTTTTCCTTCCATATAATACAGTGAATCAATTCCGCCACAATTATAGCACAAAAGACGTACGGGAAAAACCCATACGTCTTTTTCGTTTATTCACCGATCTGGTTCATGCGGTAACCCACACCAACGCGGGTCTGAATGTAGATGGGGTTGCCGGGGTCGCGCTCGATTTTCTTTCTGAGAGAGACCATGAACACGCGAAGGGAGGTGATATCGCTCTCCAGAGTAGAGCCCCAGATTTCGCGCAGGATGTAGCCGTGGGTCAGGACCTTGCCCACGTTTTCTGCCAGCAGACAG
>JAGBGW010000072.1 GCA_017935825.1 Clostridia bacterium | reverse complement strand
TCAAAATTTTTCTCGGAAAGCAAAGCCTGGGGATCTGATCAACGTACTTTTAAAGTCCAACAGCCCTAAAAAGTGGATGCGTGCCTATTTTAATCACGGCTTGATCAACTATATCTATGGGCAGAAGCGTTTGCTTCCATGCGATATGAGTTTTGACACATTCTTTATCGATCCCTATGGTGATGTCATGCCTTGCAATGGCACCAAAGATAAGGAAGTCATGGGCAATCTGAATGAGCAGACCTGGGATGAGCTTTGGGCAAGCCCCGAGGCGGAAGCCGTTCGCGCCCATGTGCGCTGCTGTGACCGCAATTGCTGGATGATCGGTTCGGTATCGCCGGCCATGCATAAGTACATTTGGGTACCTGCTGTATGGGTGCTGTGGCATAAGTTCAAGGCGCTGTTTATGAAAAAGCCATATTCCATGTACGAAAACCGCATTGTTCGCGATTACCGTGACGGCCGTGTCAGCAAAGAAGAACTGGATCGCTGCTCTACCTGTGACCTGTGCGCACAGATCAATGACGGCTTGTCGGAAGCATCCCGCGCCCAGCTTGCAACAAGAACGGGCGAAGAGATCGTGGATGCAGATATTGCAAACCAGCTGAGTAAATAAGGATGGCGCAAATGGAACAAACGCTTGTTACGGTTGTGGTACCGGTCTACAATGTGGAGAAGTATCTTGATCGATGTGTGCAAAGCATCGTGGATCAGACCTACCAAAATCTGCAGATCATTCTGGTAGACGATGGTTCGCCTGACAATTGTCCCCAAATGTGCGATGACTGGGCTAGGAAAGATGCACGTATTGAGGTCATCCACAAACAAAATGCCGGTCTTGGCATGGCACGCAACAGCGGCATCGAGTGTGCAAAAGGCGAGTATATCTGCTTTTTTGACAGCGACGATTACATTGCAAAGGAAACGATAGAGCATGCGCTCACTCTTGCTTTGCAGGAAGCTGCAGACATTGTTGCATTTGGTATCCGAAATGTGGATGCTGTAGGATGTGTCATCAAAACCATAATTCCCGATTCGCCTAAGCGTTGCTGGCGTGGAGACGAAGTACAAGCGGTGTTTCTGCCCGATTTGATCGACAGTCGTACTTGCGATGTGCAGGTAAAAGGACTTACCTTTGCCGCATGGTCGAATTTGTTTTCCATGGATCTTGTGCGAAAAACGAACTGGCGCTTTGTGTCGGAGCGGCAGAATATTTCAGAAGACAGCTATTCTTTGCTTTGGCTGTATCGACATGTAAACAGTGTGGCGGTGCTGCCGGAAGACCTGTATTTTTACTGTGAGAACCAAGCATCTTTGACAAAAACTTATAGACCGGATCGCTATGAACGGATCTGTAATTTTTATTACGACACAACAGCAATGGCAAAACAGATGTATAACAGCGATGCGATTTTGCAGCGTATTGCAGGTTTGTTCTTTGGTTTTTCCGTTGCCGCGATGAAGCAAATCATGGCTGCAGATATGTCCCGACGGGAAAAACGGCGTATGATTGCAGCAGTGATAACAAAAGAACCTATGTGCAGCGTACTACGGCAGCTTCGGGGCAGTTATCCCGATATCAAACGTCGTGTGTTGATGTGGGCGATGGACAAAAAGCTTTGCGGAGCAGTATGTTTGCTGCTGCAACTGCAGAATAAAACGAAGTAAGATGAGGAGGCGTATGTGGATGCGTGCTAATATCAAAGCACTGATCAAAAAGTTGATATATGGATATAAAGCCGACAGCGAAACATACGCAGCACATCTGCGCAGCCTGGGCATGTCTGTGGGCGAAGACGTAACGGTCTATGCACCAAACAAAACGCTGATCGATGAACAATACCCTTGGCTGATCACCATTGGTAACCACGTCAAAATTACACAAGGCGTGATCATACTGACGCACGATTATTCCTGGTCGGTACTTAAAGCAGCTAAACACGGTCCCATTTTGGGTGCCAGCGGAAAGGTGACCATTGGCGACAATGTTTTCATTGGAATGAATGCCATCATTACCCGCGGTGTGACCATCGGCAATAACGTCGTTATCGGTGCAGGCAGTGTTGTGACGAAAGATTGTGCGGATAACGGGATCTACGCCGGAAATCCGGCACGTCGCATTGCAGAGCTGGACGACTTTTTCCGGAAGCGAAAAGAAGCGCAGCTGCGGGAAGCAAAAGAGCTTGCCGTTGCGTATTATGAGCGCTTTGGTAAAAAGCCGCCGCAGGAAGTCTTTCATGAGTACTTCGTGCTGTTTGAGTCCGCGCAATCCGTACCGCAAAAATCTTGGTGTAGGCAAAAGGCAGAGCTTTTGGGCAATTATGATGAATCCATCGCCTATCTGCAGCAAAATACACCGCAGTTTAACGGCTACGATGAATTTATGAGGTTTTGTTTTGATGAAAGATAAATGGAAGCAATGGCTTGGTCGAACAGACTTCCGAATAAAATGGGAAGCAGCCAAAGCGAGCGTAAAGGAATTTGATTTAAAAGCTTGGTTTTTGGATCTGCGGACGGTGAAATGGAAGCTCTGGCTGCAGAATACAAAGCAGTTTTTTGCAGATAAGAATTTGTATGAACTGCTGGTGCTGTTTGTCCTGCTGATGCCTTTTGCCTTTGCCTTTTTTATGGAGTTCCTGCGTTTGCCGTCACTGATCAAATATACGGTGGATGTCGTGTGGGCAGCCTTGGCAGTGATCATCCTGTGTCTGCGAAAAAAACGTGCGGACAAGCACATCCTGTGGCTTGTGTCGATTGCAAGTATTTTTTTCCTTTTGACCCTGGTGGGTTTTGCCTTTAATTTCCAGTCGGTATGGTATTACCTGTGGGGCATGCGCAATAATCTGCGGTATTTCGTCTTCTTTTTTGCCTGCATCTGGCTTTTGCGGGGCAAAAGTGCAGCGGAATATTTCAAGCTTTTCGACGGCATCTTTTGGATAAACTTTGCACTTGTATTGTTTCAGTTTATCTTCCTTGGCAAAAAGCAGGATTTTCTTGGCGGCATCTTTGGCACACAGGTAGGCTGCAATGGTTACATGAATATCTTTTTGTGTATCGTTGCGGCACAGGTGCTGCTGCTTTATATGAGCCATCAAAAGGGGCTGAAACCGACATTGGTCAAACTGGGTGTCATCCTTTTGATCGCTGCGTTGTCGGAACTGAAGATGTTCTTTGTGGAACTTGTGCTGATCGCGCTGCTGGTTATGCTGATGACCAGTTTCTCGCTGCACAATCTGAAGATCATCGGTGGTATTTTAGCAGGCATCTTTGTTGCTATCCAAATTGTCAGCTGGATATTTCCACAGTTTGCCGGTTGGTTCAATATCGCCAGCATGTGGGAAACAGCCACCAGTGCCGGCGGCTACACCGGCAAAGGCGACCTAAATCGTCTTACTGCCATCCCGATCATCCTGCGGGATTATCTGCCCACTTGGTTTGAAAAGCTGTTTGGCTTGGGTCTTGGCAATTGTGATCAGGCATCGTATGAGTTTTTGGTTACACCGTTTTTCCGTGCCAATGCCCACCTGCATTATAATTGGTTCTCCAGCGCATTTCTTGTACTGGAAACCGGCATTGTGGGTCTGTTGCTGTACCTCAGCTTTTTTGGTGCTGTGTTCTGGTTTGCGCATAAGCGGGAAAAATCAGGTGCGGCGGACGTGCTGCACTGCCGTCTTGCAAAGATCATGGCACTGCTTGTGCCGCTGCTGGTGATCTACAACGCCTCCATGCGTATAGAGGCCGCTTACATGTTGTATTTCATCCTGGCGCTGCCCTTTGTCAGCCCGGGTGAGAAGAATTTACACTTCAAACGCACCAAAAAGAAAGAAGGTGAACGTACAAATGCATAACAAACCGACATTCAAAGGGCTCGGCGGCGTGCACTTTCGGGTGAATAAGCGGAAGCTTTTCGCTGCGCTGGGCGTATTACTGATTTTGATTGTTGCATTGGTGCTGATTCTTGCGGCATCCTGCGCAGACAGTGTGCGTATCCGCTCCAGCTACGTTACGGTGGATGTCCCACGGGAGCTGCGTGATGACCTTGCCTGTTGGGAGGAGACCGACGGCGCAGTCACACACCAGATCTTCGCGCTGGAAAATGACGGTAACCCCCTGGAAGTCTTCCGCATCGTCTACGGAGATGCATCCGTGGGTCAGCTGCAGGGCTACCTGCATACGGATGCCGGCGCAGTGCCTGTGACTCTGGTCATCGCGGACTATGAATCCATCGAGTTCCCCCTGGGAGAGGACATCGAGGACATCCGTCCCACCTACTTCTCCATTATGGAGAACATCGGCGTGGTGCTGGAGTCCATCCGCGCGGACAAGCGCTACAGCGTGAGCAACACAGCGCTGGCGGAGCAGACCCATGCCCTGAAACTTTCCTATTTTAAGGTGACCATCCCTGCGGCGATCCAGTGCCGCGAGGCGGAAACCGAATCCGGTTACGAAGCCACCTTCTATGCCACCATCGGTGGAAACGAAGTGGTGCTCTACCGCATCGTCATCGGTGACACTGACGAAGGCAACTGCATCGGCCTTTGGAAGCTTAACGGCGAAAGCCGCCCCGTCTATGTGCAGACCATCGACCCCGACGTCATGGACAGCCTTCCCGAAGCGGATCAGGCGACCGTGGCAGTGTTGATGGAATCCATCAACGACGTGGTGCAGACCGTCACCGGAAGCAAAGACTTT
>JAGBGW010000004.1 GCA_017935825.1 Clostridia bacterium | reverse complement strand
TACGCTACGGCTTGTCATATGCTCATGACAAATCGGAGCGACAAGGATGTCGGAACCAAACATATAAGAGTCCTTAATATCCCAGCAATTTTTGTCTTCTGGGAATCCATAGAAGAGTGCTCGCATAATCGGGGAGCCCTTCTTATGAGTTTCTTCCATGAGACTTCTTGTATAATCACGCATTTTCTCACGAATATTGATAAATTTTACAAGGATTGGGTATGCTTCTTCACCAAAGCTCCATACCTCGTTATCAGCACCAGTCCATTCACGAACCTCACCAGCCTTGTTGATGATAGTCTGACCCGGTTGACGGCAGCCGTGGAGACGCATAACAGGACAGAAGGTACCAAATTGGAACCAGCGTACCAGTAATTCTCTAAAGTCAGGGTCTTCGGTCACACCACCATGGAAGCCGCCGATGTCAGTGGTCCACCAGGGGATGCCTGCAAGGGACATGTTCAAGCCTGCGCAAAGCTGTTCACGCAGTGCCTGGAAGGAGGAGTGGATATCGCCCGACCAAACCAACGACCCATATTTCTGGGAGCCTGCCCATGCGCAGCGGGTCAGGCTGATGGGGTTCTCGATGCCGTTTTCTTTCAAGCCTTCGTAGAAACCGCGGATGTACTCTCTGGGGTAGACGTTGCCGATTTGCAGGTCGCTTCCTAAGAAGTAGCGGTAGTTTTCAAAATCGTACACGCCGTATTCAGGCTCTGCCTCGTCCAGCCAGAACAGCTCGATGCCGTGATCGAAATAGTTGCGCTTGCAGATGTCCCAGACGAACTTCTGCGCATCGGGATTGGTGGCATCGTAGTGGATGGTCTCGTGCATGAAGTTCATGCTGACACGCATACCACGCTCGGTGCGGATCAGATAGCCGCGATTGAGCAGGTCGTAGTAGTTGACGGACCCCGATTCCACCGTGGGCCAGATGGAGACCATGAGCTTTGTGCCCATTTCTTCCAGTTCTTTCACCATGCCGTCGATGTCGGGCCAGTATTTTTCGTCAAATGCCCAGTCGCCCTGATGCTTCCAGTGGAAGAAGTCTGCAACGATGACTGCCAGGGGCAGACCACGTCTGTGATATTCCCGCGCCACGTTCAAAAGCTCTTCCTGAGACTGGTAGCGCAGCTTGCTCTGCCAAAAGCCCATTGCAAAGTCGGGCATCATGGGCACGTGACCCGTCACGTCGGCGTAATTACGCTCGATTTCCCAAGGGGTATCCTCACAGGTGATCCAGTAATCGCACTTTTTGGAAGAAGATGCCACCCAAGTGGTGACGTTGCGGCCAAAGGTGACACGACCTACGGCAGGATTGTTCCAAAGGAAGCCGTAACCAAGGTCGGAGATCATAAACGGCACACTGGACTGGGAATCGCGGTGCGCCAGTTCCAGCTCACAGCCCTTGATATTCAGCAGTGCCTGCTGGTACTGACCCATGCCGTAGATTTTTTCGTTGGGGTTGGATTCAAAGCGGACTGTCAGTTGATAGTCGCCGCCTGCAATACCGCGGAATTCTCTTGCTTCGATATCCAGCGACGAGCAGTTGGGGGCGGTGATGTCCTTGCGGTTTCGCATGTATTCGTCAAGCAGGACCTCGCCCTTGTCGTTGTAGAAAGTGATCTGTCCTGCTGCGGTGACGCGCGCGGTGATCTTGCCGTTGGTGATGACGGCAAAGTCGTCTGCGATCTGGATTTCCGCGTTGTTCTCGGCAGGGTAGGTCAGCGCCCAGTCATCCTCGGGCATGGCGGGCATTTTTGCGGCACGCACGCGCAGAGAGTTTTTACCCCAGCCTTCGATCCAAAGCACTTCGGCATCAAAACGGCGCACAAGACGGTTGCCCTGTGCGGAAAATACATCGCGATAGTCAATGGGCGGCAGAATGCCCAGCGTATAGCCTTCTTTTGGCTGCATAGAGTTGCTCCTTTATTTGCAAAGTTGTCAGTGGAAAATCCAAAAAAGGCGCAGGGATATCCCTGCGCCTTTTGATGATCACTTATTCAGATTTGCTTTGATGTAGGCCATGTAGCGAGCCCAGTCATAACGGGACAGGAAGTGCTTGCCGTCACGCTGATGATAGGTGACATCGCCGTTGTAGAAGTCCTCGCCGGGCAGGGGCAGACGGTTGACGCCTGCAAAACCACGGCCGCCGTACAGGTTCCAGGTCTTAGATGCTGCATATGCGCCAAGGTATTCGGAATCGGGGTCAGCCCACTTGTCGCCGCTGGCACTTGCCACCAGAAGCTTTCTGGGTGCTACAAGGGACAGCAGCCAGTTCTGGTCGAAGGGCAGATCCTCTTCCTTGCCTGCGTACTTGGCATAGTTTTTGCAGAACCAGTAGGGGAAACGGGTCAGGATCGCATCGATGCGTTCGCCGCCCTTGTCGCGGGAAATTGCAGCGCCGCTGCAGCCGGAGTCGTTGGAAATGACAAATGCAAAACGCTCGTCAAATGCACCGGTCAGCAGTGCGGTCTTGCCCAAACGGGAATGACCGATGACGGCGATATTCTTCTTATCCACAAAGTCGCAGGTCTGCAGATAATCCATCACAAGCTGTGCAGCCCAGGACCAGATGCTGATCTTGCCTGCCTCTGCAGCTTCGCGCTCGCGGCCGCCGTAGAGCACATAAGCCAGCTTATCGTTGAAGTCACCGTTATCCTGGGTGACGTCATTGTAGCAGAAGTATGCGATGGCAAAGCCGTTGTCCAGAATCTCTTCGGTGGGCTGGTACTTATAAAGCAGACCGCCTTCAAAGTTGATGGCAACAAAGGTGGGGCAGGGACGGCCAACGTGGGGCACTGCGATATTGAAGGGGAAGGAACCCTTTCTGCCTTCGTATTCTACAGATACTTCGATGGTGTACTTGTCATGGTTGCCGCCCATGAAGACTTCTTCTTCTGCCCAGGTGGTGACGTCGGTATAGGTTACCTTATCGGGCTTGGGGAAGAAATAGCCGAATTCCCCTTTCAGCAGCATTTCTTTGACTTCGGGGCGCATAGCCTCCCAATCTTCTTTGGTTGCAGCCTGGGGCATGGGTACGCCGCGGCGTTCAAGTTCTTTGTTCAGCATAAAAATCGTCCTTTCTGTTGTGTATGAAATTGTAAATTACGTCAAATCACTGCTTCTATTTTACAGTGATAAGACCCTGCATGTCAATCAACAGAATGGACGAAGTGCCGTTCAAATCAGTATTTTCGCACAAATTGTGACGATACTGCAAACAAGAATGCCCACAGTGGTAGGGAGGATCGCGGCAAGCGCCGTCCACCCCCAGGACCCTGTCTCCTTTTTGATGGTCAAAAGCGTGGTGGAACAGGGAAAGTGGCAAACGGTGAAGATGCATACGCAAATGGCGGTTACAGGGGTCCAGCCTGCGGCGGCAAGTGTTTCTCCCAGTGCGGAAAGGGAGGTGTAGTCCTGCAGCATGCCAAGGTTTAAGTAGCCCATCAGCATGATGGGAATGAAAATCTCATTGGCCGGCAGTGATAAGAGGAACGCGGTAAAAATCACGCCGTCCAGTGAAAACAGCCGCGCGAAGGGATCGAAGAATTCCGTCATGTGGGCAAGGAGACTTTGATCGCCTAAATCAATGTTTGCAATGAGAAACAGCATCAGACCTGCCGGTGCGGCGATGCCGGCGGCTCTGCCTAAGACAAACAAGGTTCTGTCCAGAATACTTCGGATGAATACCTGTGAAAACTGCGGTGTACGATAGGAGGGCAGCTCCAATGTAAAGGAGGAGGTCAGTCCCCGAAACAGTGTTTTATGCAGTATTTTGGTGCAGACGAGCGTGATAAGAACGGCAAAAATGAGAAATCCCGTCACATACAGTGCCGATACCCACGCATTTGCCGCGCCGATGAAGAAGATGGAGATCAGTGCAATGAGCGTGGGAAACCGACCGTTGCAGGGCATAAAGACGTTGGTTAAGATCGCCAGCATTCGTTCCCTCTTGGAGTCGATGATGCGGCAGCCTGTCACGCCCACCGCGTTGCAGCCAAGTCCCATGCACATGCAAAGCGCCTGTTTGCCGCAGGCACCGCAGGCGGCAAAGGGCCAATCCAGATTGTAGGCAATGCGGGGCAGGTAGCCTGCATCCTCCAGCAATGTAAAAAGCGGAAAGAAAATCGCCATCGGCGGCAGCATTACCGACACAACCCAGGCAAGGGTACGGTACATGCCAAAAATGAGCAGGTCGTGCAGGAATTTTGGCAGAATGGGGGACAGCCAAAGACTTAATCGATCCTGCAGGGAAAACAAAAGCTTTGATAAAACCTGTGACGGATAATTTGCCCCCTTGATGGTCAGATACAGCATCAGGCAAAACAGCACCAGCATGCAGGGGTAGGCGGTGTACTTGCCCGTCAAAATGCGGTCAAATGCCCGATCACGTTTGCTGTAAGATGCGCCGTTTTCAACGATCACGCCATCCATCATCCGTTGTGCCGTTTGGTAGAATCGATTGGCAATGCGGTCGGACAATTCCTTATCATCGATACCTTGTGCATGTAACAATTCTTTTGCTCTTTGGATGGGGGAAAAAAGCTTTTCTTTTTCTGTTTCATCCAACATTGCCTGTGCGCAGTAGGTATCAAAAAAACTTTCGCTTTCCAACAAGCGCAAAGCAAACCACCTGCGCGGAACGGGGAAAACGTTGGGTAAATGTTCTTCGACCATGGCGGCGGCATCTTCGATCGCAGAATCCAATGGGAGGGCAAAGTGCTGTATGGGTGGGGTGTTCAGTGCATTTTGCAATGTATCAAAAAATGCAGGTAATGTACGCTTTTTCCTTGCGGTGATGCCGATCACGGGCACACCGAGGTTGCGGGAAAGGACATCCGGGTCGAGAGTGATCCCTTTTTTCTTCACCTCGTCCATCAGATTGATACACACCACCACGCGGCGGCTGATTTCCATCACCTGCAGTACAAGCAAAAGATTTCTTGCAAGGCAGGCGCCGTCGCAGACCACCACCGTGCAGTCGTGGTCGGTGAAGCACAGCGCATCACGCGCCACCTCCTCCTCGGGAGAATGGGCAAGCAGGGAGTATGCGCCGGGGATATCCTGCAGCGTGACGGTACTTGAGCCCATCTCAAAGGCTCCCACAGCGCTTGCCACCGTCTTTCCGGGCCAGTTGCCCGTGTGCTGATGTAAGCCTGTCAGGGCGTTAAACAGCGTGCTTTTGCCCACGTTGGGGTTGCCTGCCAGTGCAACGGAATACTGCATGGGATGCCTCCTTTACCGTAGTACAAGTATCTTTTTGCAATCGCAAAGGCGAAGGGCGATCACTGCGCCGCAGATCAGATACGCATGGGGATCGCCCATGGGACTTACTCCCACACATTGCACGACTGCGCCTGAAATCAAGCCCAGATCCGCCAACCGACGGCGGATCGGTCCTGTATGTTCCAACGAAAGAACCCTTGCCTGTGTGCCCACGGGCAGTTCATCCAAGGATATGACCATAGCCAAGTCACCTCGACAAAAAATCTGAAAAACTTCTCATGGGCAGTTTATGCGAGGTGTTTTCTTTGCGTGAAAGGTACTTGTGGCATCTGCGCGCTTGATGATATACTCAAAAAAAGCCTGATCGTGTAAGGAGAACTCCATATGTTTACCATCAATATTGCCAAAGACAAAGTTGAACTGGGCGCCCGTGCCGCGGCGCATGCGGCGCAGATCCTGCGTGATGTGATCGAAGAAAAAGGTGAGGCACGCATCGTGCTTTCCACGGGTGCTTCCCAGTTTGATACGCTGGATGCGCTGACACGAGAGGACGTGCGCTGGGAGTGTGTCCAGATGTTCCATCTGGATGAATATGTGGACCTGCCCATCACGCACCCTGCCAGCTTCCGAAAATATCTGCAGGAGCGTTTTGTGGACAAGCTTCCTGCCTTGAAAGCCGTGCATTTTGTGGACGGTACAAAGGAAAATATCGAAGAACTGACCCGTGAACTTCGCCGTGCGCCCATCGATCTGGGACTCATCGGCATCGGTGAAAACACCCACATTGCCTTCAACGATCCGCCTGCGGATTTTGATACCGATGAGGCGTACATCATCGTCAATCTGGACGAGGATTGCAAGCGTCAGCAGATGGGCGAGGGGTGGTTTGCTACCCTCGACGATGTGCCCAGGCAAGCTGTCTCCATGACACCCAAGGAAATTATGAAGTGCGAGCGCATCATCTCCTGCGTGCCTTACGAGGTCAAGCGCGATGCGGTGCGCCGCGTGCTGCAGGCAAAGAAGGTCACAAATCTTATTCCTGCCACCTTACTCAAAACCCATCCCGACTGGACGCTGTACCTTGACAGCGAAAGCGCGCAGGACGTGATCCGCTACTGATATCTGCGGAGCGTGGATTGTTTTTCCGCACGCTCCATGGCACAATCTTCTTGTAACAAGATTGGAAGGTGAAACAAGATGGATTGTATGAAAATCGGCAAACTGCTGTTTGAACTGCGCACCCAACAAGGGATGACACAGGCACAGGTGGCGGATGCCTTGGGCGTATCCAACAAAACCGTCTCCAAATGGGAGTGCGGTATGGGCTGTCCCGACCTGCCCCTTTGGAGCGCGCTGTCCGAGATTTTCGGTGTAGATATCATTCAATTGATGGACGGTGAAATTGAGCAGAATGCACCCGACAGCGGCAATTTAAAGAAGATGAAATTCTTCGTCTGTCCTCATTGCGGCAATGTTCTGACGGCGACGGGCAACGCGGCGATCTTCTGCTGCGGAAGAAAGCTGGAAGCAGAGGTCGTGCAGAAAGATGGAATGCCCGATCTTTTGGTGGAGGACAGTGACGGCGACTTCTTTGTTACCATCGACCATCCCATGGAAAAGGAGCATTTTATTTCCTTCGTTGCCTGTGTCACGGGCGACAGGTGTTACCTCCAAAAACTCTACCCCGAACAAAACGCGCAACTTCGCATGCCCCGCATGGCATACGGCATGCTGTATGTGTACTGCAGCCGTGATGGTCTGTATATGGATCGAAAAGCGTTGCTGCGTACGCGGAAAAGATGAAATTACAAATCAAAAGGCTGTATCCAAACCGGATACAGCCTTTTTTCCATTTAAGTTTTATTTGCTGCGAGCCCTGCGAGGCAGAACAGCTGCTGCTGCAAGCAGCGCGATCATTGTTGCGGATATCAGCATCCAAAGTGCGACAGACATATTGTCGCCGGTCTTGGGCGGGTCATCCTTAGGTTCTTCTGCCGGCGGATCTTCCTTCGGAGGTTCCTGCGGCGGCGTGTAGGTGTTGGTGAAGACGATCTCATCAGCCGCTTTGCCTTCTGCAGTTTCGATGACCAATGTGGTGCGAAGCGTACCGTCTCCGTTATCTTCTGCAGTCAGCGTCAGGTGATAGACCTGTGCATCGTAGAGGATGTTTTCGATGGGATCGGAATCATCTTCTGCAGCGATGAAGTAGTAAGTGCCTGCCTGATCGATCTGGATGACGGGGAATGCAAAGGTGCCGTTTGCGCTATTTTTTGCAGTGCGGATCGCAGCACCTGCGGTGTTGAAATCGCTGTCTGCGTTGTACAGTGCGAAGGTGAATGCATTTGCTTCCAGCGTTGCACCGTTCAAAACCTTGCTGCCGTTTACAGTAACTTCAACGGCCTTGGGTGCATAGCTGTTTACAAACTTCAGTGCAGCTTCCGAGCCATCCTGCTTGGTGATGGTCACGTCTGCTTTCAGTTCACCGTTATGATCTTCGACCACTACCGTTACATGGTAACGGGTCTGATCGTAGGTCACACCGCCAAGTGCAGCGGAATCATCTTCTGCCACAACGTAGTAGTAGGTACCGACTTCCTTCTTGGTGATGGTATCGAACGCAAATGCGCCTTCTGCGTTGGAATTTGCTGCCGTCTGCAGCGGTGTTGCATCTTCTGCGACGACAAAGTCTGCGCCCGTCTCATATAAAAGGAAGCTGAATTCACCTGCAGCCATTGCGCGGCCGGTCAGATCCTTGTCGCCGGCAAGGGTGAATGCTACATCCTTGGGATCGTAGATGTTGCGGAACTGTGCCTCAAATTCAGCATCGGTACCGTCGTCTTCGGACAGCAGGTTGCCGTCTTCATCTTTTACCTGAATGCAGATGGTGCCGTCAAGACTGTCGATGATGGAAACCTGCAGTTTGTACGCGGTGCTGTCGTAGGTCATGCCGTCGACGCCGCCGTCGATCTCACGCAGGGTATAGACGTAAGTTTCGCCGATGTCGGTCTCGTCATAGACCAGACGGATGGTCGCTTCGCCTGCAGCGGAGGTCGCATCGGATGCCTTGACCAGTGTGCCGTCTTCATTGTACAGACCAAAGGTGAAGCCTTCTGCCGTCATGTTCTGACCGGAGCGATCCTCCAGCACCTTTTCGATGTTCACATCCAGCGATGCTGCGCCGTGGGCTGCATATCGATTGGTGTAGCGTACATCCACATTGTAAGCGGGATTTTCAGCCGTGGGCTTGGTGACGGTGATGTCACGGTAGCCGATCACGTCCTGGATCTCCAGTTTGCTGTCCATGTCAGCGTCGCCGACCACCACGTCGAAGTAGCTGACGACAGGATCGTAGGCGATGCCGCCGATGGAGCCTTCCACCTCGCTGAGACGATAGGCGTAGACGCCGGGGGTGCTATAGACCTGCTTGCTCATTGCATCGGAGAAGCTGATCTGATCAAAGTCAGCGTTTGTGCTGTCGTAGGTGACGGTCTGTTCATCGATTTTGGACCAGACCATTTCATCGCCCTGGACAACGTGTGCTTCCAGTACAAAGGTGAAGGTATCACCATCCTGCCAATCACGGCCAAGGAGCACCTTTTGACCGGTGACGGTCAGATTGACGGGATCCACATCTGCAGGATCGTAGGTATTGGTAAAGGTCAGCGATGCGTATGCATTTTCGGGGATGACCACGGTCTGCGATGCATCGGGTGTTACGGTAAAGCCCTTGTGTGCATCAAGATCGATCTCGGTGACCGTGACGGTGGTATCCATGTCAAGGTTGTTGAGCGTTGCGCTTTGATCATGCACAAGATTGATGGTGATCGTGCCGTCAGCGGCAACGGTGTACTGCTTTTCGGTTTTGATGTTGCTGAAGTAAACGTCCAGCGTGCGGCCTGCGTAGTCCGTACCCAGATCTACAAGGAAGCGGAAGGACAGATCTTCGGGCACCTGATAGCCGCTGCCATTGGGGTGTTCCACGATCTTTCGGATGGTCAGTGCGCCGGAGGTATCCTTGGCATTGGTGAAGAGAACTTCATGCAGCTGATGCTGTGCGATGGTGACCTGTGCGGTGGAATCCTGGGTGATATGACCGGTCTTGGGTGAACCGTCTACAGAAATTCCCGTCAGTGTGTAACCGGTATATGCACCTTCGCGGACTTCATAGCATGCATCTTCGGGAAGATCCACGATGTAGGCGACTTCGTCGTCCTTCAGCGTGAAGGCTGCAACGGAATCGGTGAAGGTGATGGTTCCTGTCGCAGATACGCCGGATGCGTTGACATGTACGTAGCGATAGGTACCGTTATCATCATCGCTATCCGTGCGCTTTACCGTAAAGGTGAAGGAAGGATCTGCGCCGGGCACATGGACGCTGACCTGCTTTTCGATGCGAAGACCCTGACTGGGGCGATAGATCAGGCGGCCGTTGTTGCCCATGATGGTGTAGCGATGGTGCGTTTCACCGTCGGAAGACGAGGTGGGAGAATAGAAGTAGGAATCCAGCGTTTCGGTATTGTTGGCAGACTTTGTTGCCGTGTAGCGTACCACGTTGCGGTGGGTACCAAGGGGAATGTACCAATCCTTGATATCTTCGTCGTACTGTACATGGTCCAGCGTTGCCTGTGCAAGGGCGATGTAGTTGTAGGTCAGTTTGATGTCATCTGCATCGGACCAGTCAAAGACAGCGACACGGGTGTAGTACGTTGCATCCTGTGCAGAAGGTGCCTTCGTATCGGTGTACAGTACATATTCACCGTCATCGTTTTTGATATAAACGGGAGAGTCTTCGGTGAAATGGAAGCGCTCGTTTTCCTCCGCAGGGTGGAAATCGGCGGTGGTGTTGACGCCGACGTCTGTCAGGGCATCTGCATCCCACTGGTTGGTGTAGAACACGTAGGAACCGTCGGGCATGATGTGGGAATCATCCACAAGGTCCGCCACGTTGGATTCATTGATGGTTTCATCCAGACCGACTTCGTAGATCAAACGGATGGGATATGCCTCTGCCACGTTGGATTTCATGGTGATTTTGCCGGGGTCGTCCAAAGAATCGTTCTCCAGCGTAAACTCGTAGGCCACCATGGGGATCATCGAAGCGGGGATCTTCCAAAGCAGGGTCGTATCGCCGTATTCGGTAACTTCGCCGTTTTGCACGGTGATTTCGGTCTGTGTGCGCACGGAGCAGTACAGAAGGTTGCCCTGCGCGGTGGAACCTGCTACCTGCGTGGTATCAAGGAAACCGTAGCCGCGGCAAATGTATTTGGCATTTGCGGGAACGGGTTCGTCATATTCCTCATCGCAGAAGCCAAGGTAACTGCCGTCTGCATCGATATACCAGCACATGGCGTTGGAAAAATCGTCTTCGCTGTTGTAGTACAGCTGACCGTACTGCCATGCGTGGGATACAAGGTTTCGTGCGGTGGGACCGTCGATACCGATGCGCTCTTTGACAGAGAAGATGAATTCATCGCCGATGACGGAAGGATTGTCCGCCGTGCCGAAGAATGCAAGTGCGCTTTGTTCGTCTGCAAACTTGGAGGCAAAGGAAGAACCGTCAAAGAGGGTAT
This sequence comes from Clostridia bacterium, assembly GCA_017935825.1. Lineage (GTDB taxonomy): Bacteria > Bacillota > Clostridia > Christensenellales > Maliibacteriaceae > RGIG9107. Next base: position 265 of record JAGBGW010000004.1, on the reverse strand, counting down.
CGCCGACGAGCATGCCGTGGATCTGTTCCACATTCATATATTCACCGATATGGTCGGTGAAGGTGATGTAACCGCTGTAGTTATGGTGATCTTCGATCTGCGTGGGCAAATAGCGGGACTGCAGGATGATCTCATCCACAATGGACTTGAAAACATCGTTCAATTCATCGGAATTGCTTGCAGTGAAGGTCTTGTTGGTATAGTACTGCTGCGATGCACGGGAGATCTGGTTGCCCTGACCTGCCACGTTGGAGGCATCCAGCGT
>JAGBGW010000003.1 GCA_017935825.1 Clostridia bacterium | reverse complement strand
GTGGCAATGAAGATCCTTGCACCCTTTGTCACATGGAACAGCGTGCTTTTCGCATTCAATATCCTACCTGTGCCGCCCCTTGACGGCTACAAGGTCATCCGCGGCTGGTCCCGCCGTCCCAACAGCGGCTACTTCCGCTTTATGGACAAGTATTCCAACATCGTGCTGATCGTGCTGATCGTCACCAACATCGGCAGCATGCTGGTAAGCTTTATTTCTTCGCTTATTTCCATCCCCATGATGACCCTTGCCCAGTTTATTTTGTAAGAAACGAGTAAAAATATGGATCTTGTTGTAAAACTTGATATGTTTGAAGGTCCCATGGACCTTCTGCTGCACCTGATCCGCAAGGCGGAAATTAAAATCGAAGAAATTTTCGTCTCGCGCATCACCGAGCAGTACTTAGGCATCGTGCAGGAAGCAAAAAAACTGGATATGGATGTGGCAGGGGAGTTCATCACCATGGCGGCGATGCTTTTGGAAATCAAATCCCGCTCCCTTTTGCCCAAACCCGTGGTGGAGGAAGAAGAGGAAGACTACATCGACCCCGAAGAACTGCTCATCCGCCAGCTGCAGCTTTATAATCTGTTCAAAGAAGCAACTGACGATATGCGTTCCCTGGAGCAGGAAGGCACGTCCCACCGCTATAAACTGCCGGAGGAGATTTTGCCCCCCACACCTGAACTTGACCTGTCGGGTGTAACGGTGCAGACGCTGTGCGATGCGTTTTCCGCACTGCTTCTTCGAAAAACCTCCGAAGAACCCCAAAAGGTAAACGAGCGCGTGGTGCACCGGGACATGTTCACCGTGCCCGACCGCATTGCCTACCTTCGAAGAACCCTTCGAAAAAAAGGCTCCGTCCGCTTTTTTGAACTGTTTGACGATGCAAGCACGAGGGAGCAGATCGTGGTGACTTTCATGGCAATGCTTGAAATGATGCGCTTGGGGCGCATCGGTGTCAGCCAGAAGGACACCTTCTCGGATATCATGCTCAACTGGAAAGAATCTACGGAGATGGAACATGCAAACTGATAAGATAAATGAACCCCTGCAGGAGACCGCACAGGAAACGGTGCAGGAAGAAACAAAAGAAGTAAAAGAGACAAAGCAGAAGAAATCCTCGAAAATCCAGCCCATGCCGCTGCACCCCGAGGATGCGGATCACCTGCCCTGTGTCATCGAAGCTCTGCTTTACGTAAGCGGCGAACCCCTTGCCATCGGCGATATCGCGGAAGCCTTCGCGCTGGATGAAACTGCAGTTTCCGAAGCGGTGGACGACCTTGCCCATATGTATGAACGTGAGCGCCGCGGTCTTTGCATCGTCCGTTTTGCAGACAAAGTCCAGCTTGGCACCCGAAGCGACTATGCGCCCTATGTGGATCGGCTCTTTGCACCCCAGACAAGACAGTCCCTGTCCCAGTCTGCCATCGAAACGTTGTCCATCATCGCATACCGCCAGCCCATCACCCGCGCCGAAGTGGAGCAGATCCGCGGCGTCAAATGCGAGTACGCGGTATCCAGCCTGCAGGCAAAGGGACTGATCGAGGAAGTGGGAAGAAAGGAAGCCTTGGGCCGTCCCATTTTGTACGGCACCACGGAGCTTTTCCTCCGAAACTTCTCCCTTGAAACCATCGACCAGCTTCCCAATAGGGAAGAACTGATTCCTACAGAAGAATTTCAGGTGTAAAACATGAAAACACTCGGTTACTATAACGGCAAATTTGACGAACTTGACAACATGTCCATTCCCATGAACGACCGCGCCAGCTACTTCGGCGACGGCGTTTATGATGCGACCTACAGCAGAAATTACAAGATCTTCGCGCTGGATGAGCACATCGACCGCTTCTTCCGCAGTGCGGATTTCATGGGCATCAAGATCGAACAGACCAAGGAAGAACTGGCGGATATCCTCTATGAGATGCTGGATAAGATGGATTCGGGCGACCAGTTTGTCTACTTCCAGGTCACACGCGGCACCGCAATGCGCAACCACGCATTCCCCGACGAGGGCAAGTCCAACCTTTGGATCACGCTGACTCCCCGAAACATTCAGGATACCTATAAGAAGATTCGCCTTGTCACCATGGAGGACAAGCGCTTTTTGTACTGCAACATCAAGACCATCAACCTTCTGCCTGCCGTGCTTGCCGCACAGAAGGCAAAAGAAGCAGGCTGTGATGAAACCGTGCTGCACAGAGGCGACCGTGTTACCGAGTGCGCCCATTCCAACGTGCACATCATCAAGGACGGCATCTTCCGTACCGCACCCACGGATGAATACATCCTGCCCGGCATTGCACGCGCCCACCTGATCGCCGCCTGCAAGCGCCTTGGGGTACCCGTGGATGAAACACCCTTCACGGTGGCGGAAATGATGGATGCAGACGAAGTCATCGTCACCTCCTCGGGTTCCCTCGCGCTTGCCGCATACCAGATCGACGGCAAGCCCGTGGGCGGCAAGGCAACGCCCCTTTTGACCATGCTGCAGAACGAGGTCACACAGGAATTCCTCCGCGAGACTTTGCCTGAAATCTATTGATTCATATCGAACGCCATCGTAGGGGCGTGCATTGCACGCCCGAAAACGCAGGATCATGCGCAAACGTCGGCGGGCGATCAATGATCGCCCCTACAATGTTGGATTTCCATCTTACGTTATCGTAGGGGCAGGATTTATCCTGCCCTGAACGCATGTTGTGAATCGACATAAATGACGTATGGTTTATATCCAACGCCATCGTAGGGGCGTGCATTGCACGCCCGAAAACGCAGGATCATGAACAAACGTTGGCGGGCGATCAATGATCGCCCCTACAATGTTTTATGTATAATACACGCCGTGCGGCAAATCCTACCAACAAAAGGTGGGATGACCGTGTGGCGTGTTTTTTTCGTTTTGTTGATTTTATTGATTTTTTTGATTTATACCGCGCCCGTCCGTGCGGTGTTGTTTTTGCGATATTGTGATGCCTTTGGCGGACTGCTTTGCATCAGCATATGGGGCATCCGTGTGTATGAACGGGAAATTCGTTTCCTTCGTCCCGAGGCAGGACGCTATGCTCTGGGCTTTTACAATAAAAAAGGAAAGTTGAAAGATACCGTCACCATCCTTCCGCCGCCGAAGAAGGAACCTATCCCAAACCGTCTGCTTGCAAAGCAGGAAGTGGGGAAGATATTGCACATGCTGTTTCGCCAAGGGCATTTCAGACATATTGAAATCAATGTCAAGCTCGCATCGACGGATGCGGCGGTGCTTGCACAAAGCTATGGCGTGCTGTGTGCCGCAGCAAATGGCTTCACAGCTTGGGCAAGTGCGAAGGAAATTCCAACACAAATCAAAATTCAACCCGACTTTAACGGCAGTAAAAGTGCATTCACCGCAGGATGCATGGTTTGCGCACCCTTGGGAAAACTTCTTGTATCGGCACTTGGTGCCAGATTAAGAAGGGAGAAAAAACATGGAAAAACACCCCATCGAAAACATCATGCGTGCAACGCTTGAAAACATCAAAACCATGATCGATGTAAACACCGTGGTGGGAAGTCCCGTCGTCACGCCCCACGGTAAGACCGTCATTCCCATTTC
>JAGBGW010000071.1 GCA_017935825.1 Clostridia bacterium | reverse complement strand
AACAGGATGGAACCATCGTCACGGATGGGAATTTGGATACAAGACTCGGCATCGATTCGATCCTGGATCAGGATCGTGCAAGCACATGGCACAATATCCAATCCATCTGCCACAATCTTTATATGCTTGTGGGACTTGGAACAGATGGTACCGTGCATGTGGATGGCGATCACTTCAAAAATAATCCTGCATGGTGTGAAGTCCTCAAAAGCTGGAAAAGCGTTTTGCAGGTCTGTGTCGGTGAACAGCATGTGCTGGCACTGCACAAAGACGGTACCGTGTCGGCGACGGGACGCGATCAATACGGACAGTGCCGGGTAAACCTTTGGCGGGATATCATTGCGGTTGCAGCAGGTGCGGACTATAGCGTGGGCATCACCGCAAATGGTGAACTCATCCGCACGGATTACACGGTGGAGAAAAAGTGGCTCGGGCAAAAAATCGTCCCCGCAAAGAACGCAAGAATACTGCCGTGCAAATTGTTTTGAATCTGTGAGGGAAAAATGCATCAGACAAAATACCGCCCACTGCCGATAAAGGACAGGAAAACTGCGTTTCAAATGCAGGACGTGTTTGTTCGCCGAAGTACCGCGGCGGGGGATTATCTTGTCACATGTATAAGTGCAGGGCATGAAAGCGCGGACGCGGACGGCTTCGGCATGGAAGAAGAATACGATTTTCACTTTTTCGATGAAAAGCAAAGTTATCTTGGGTCGCTTTGCGGCTGGTCGATGCGTGATTTTTTTGATGAAACCGAGTGGATTGATGATACGCTGCAAGTGCTGCTGCAAACGAATGCGGATGAAAAGAAAAAGCTTGCCTTTTGACTTGGTTGTACCATCATAAGTACAACAACCTTCGGAAAAACACAATACAGAAAGGACATGTTTTATGGAATTCATCATCGATACCGCCGATCTTGCGGCCATCCGCCGCATTGTGGAATATTTTCCCGTTACGGGCGTAACCACCAATCCCACCATCATTGCACGGGAGAATGCAGATTTTAAGGCACTTCTTGTTGCCATCCGCGAAGCGATCGGCAACCTGCAGCTGCATGTGCAGACCACGGCGACCAAAGCCGAGGATATCGTAGCCGAGGCAGAAGCACTGCACGACCTTTTGGGCGATCCCTTTTTCATCAAAATCCCCATCGATGCAGAAGGTTTGAAGGCGACCAAAATTCTTTCTCAAATGGGCATCGGTGTTACCATGACCGCCATTTTCACGCCCCAGCAGGCGCTGATGAGCGCTTTGGCAGGTGCGACCTATGTGGCACCTTACGTCAACCGTCTGGACAATATCTGTGCCGATGGCTCCGGTGTGGTGGAGGAAATCGTGCAGATTTTCGACAACTATGCCATCGATGCAAAGGTCCTTGCCGCCAGCTTCAAAAACGTGGAGCAGGTGCACAAAGCCGCCCTTGCCGCCAGCCACGCCGTCACCATCAATCCCGAATTGTTTGACCAGCTGATTTGTCATCCGCTGACCGATGCAGCAGTTGCTGGCTTTACGAGTGACTGGAAAAAAGTATACGGTGAAAAGACCGTACAGGATCTGATTTAAAAAGGAGAGCACTATGGAATTTCGTCAAAAAGCGCTGAACCTGCTGCGCCTTGAACGGGAAATGGTCAACGTCAACGCCATCCGCCCCGAAAAGGTGGACCCCATCAAAAAGGAGACCACCATCGCCGTGTCCTCCGTCATCGGCGCCATCGTGGCACGGCTGCTTCGCAGCGTGGTGGAAAACAAAATGCTGATGCTCCAGGAGTCCCAGGGCTATCTTCGGCTGATCTTCTGGGGGTGTTTTGATTTTTTGCGGCGCATTGCCTTTGCCGCAGGCGTGGCGCTGGGCGCTGTGTATCTGCTGCTTGTGTGCGTGACACTGATTCGAACCGGACGGACCCGTGCCCGCAACAAGGCGCTTGAAAAGCGCAAAGCAGCGGCGAGGGAAGCGTACGATCGGGAACTTGCTGCCGTTCGTGCAGAAAAGGCAAACCATCCCGAGTATGCAGGCAAGCACTTCTTCTTCGACGATGCCCATCCCTTTGATCCCGAATCTCCCCGCATCCTTACAGGCCATAAGGTGGAAAAAGTACTGCGCAGCACGCTGACGTTTACCATCACCTCGGGCGAGCTGAATCTTTGGAAGCCCTTGATGCTGGGCGACGGAAGCCGCTGGCGTGTGGATGATTTCCACAACGAGAAGTACGCGACCTACGAAGAAGTGCTGGCGCTGATGGAAAAATGCGACTACGCCTGTCCCCTTTGGCAGGAGGACTATATGCGCGCCCATGCAAAGGACCAGTGCCGTATTTTGACGCTGCACCACGTGTCCAACCATGGCGTATATCTGGAAACCAAAAAGGTCACCGACGCCTCCGTGGACAGCTGGCTTGACCGCTACTACAGCGCCATGGATCCCCTTGGCCGCTTTGTCAGCGCAGGTATTGCAGATCGAAAGAATACCTCTGACGTGATCGACAACCGCCAAAAGGATGCCAATGCCGAGTTTGAAAAATTCTACGAGACCGTGCGCGGCAGCTCCCTTTTGAGTACTGAGTCCGGTGCAAGATTCGGCAGCGGCGTTTTGAGCATCCAGAAACTTGGCTATCTGATCCTGGACTGCGATATGGAAAACACCGTGCGCGGCTTTGCCTTCCCCAACTTCCACGAGCGTGGGCTTACCGTAAGCTTCAGCCACGACCTGTTCAGCGATGAAGACAATGCTGACACGGTCTTCCGCGGCTGGGTGGTGGATGTGCTTGTAACCTCCCCCAACAGCAAGCTTCCCTGCGACACCCCCGACTATGCAACGGCACTTGCCTGCGCCGCCGACAACAAGCGCCTGACCTGGCCGGCAATCGATGTGCTGGAGGAAAAGCGCCCCGGTGTCAGCGAGGCACAGTGGCATCACTTCCTGCGCTGGTATGTCAAATACCTTTGATGGCGTATCGTACAGCTGAATAAAATACGACCCGAAGGGGAGGAAACTCTCTTTTTCGGGTCGTTTTTGGTTCCCAAATTTCTGTGGATCGGTTACATGGACAGTTGTTTTTATGGGAAAATGTCTTCGATAAAGGAAAAAAGGAGGATTAAAAAATGAAAAAATCCACCAGACCGGGTATCATTTTGTACCTTGACGATATGCAGGCGCTGGACGAAGCAGATGATGCGGAATTTGGCAGATTGATCCGCTTGCTGCTGGAATATGAACGCACGGGTGTGAAAGAAAAAGTGGAAGGCGGCATGGGCATGATCTATTCGGTCATGGTCAATAAACTTGTGCGCGATCGGGAACGCTATGAAAAGATCTGCCGCGTGAACAGTGAATCTGCCAGGCGCCGCTGGGAAAAACAAAAGCGGACGGATGCAAACGCATGCGATGGCATCCCTGCGCAGGAAGAATCCATGCCAAATATGCCAAAAGAAACTGAAACTGAAACTGAAACCGAAACCGAAACTGAAACCCAAACCATAACCACAACCACAACCGAAACCGTAACCCAAGGCGCGGCACAGGCGTGCCATGCGCCCGAGGAAGATGGTCGTCGTGGTGGTGATGGTGGTATGGGAGAGGTTTTGTCTTTTGAAGTATCGTCTTTGATCGAAAAATATCAGGCGTATTCGGGCAATACGTACCTGTTGGTGAAGGAGAACTTCCTCGCTTTGTCACAGCAGTACGGCATCGATTGGCTGCAAAAGGCTGTGGATTGTGCCATTCGTGCAGGGAATTTGAAGATATCCTACATCCGCGGCATCCTGCGCAACTGGGCACAGGCAGGACATCCCGACGAAAGCGAGTTTCGCGAAAAAACGCGGCGTTGTGACAACCCTGCCCTGAACTACTCCCAGCGCACCAACAGCCTGGAAGACCTGTATATGGATCTGTAGGGGGAAACTAAGACAGGGT
>JAGBGW010000070.1 GCA_017935825.1 Clostridia bacterium | reverse complement strand
CAGGGTAAGCAGCAGCTGGAACAGATCCTGCATCACTTTGAAATCCTGCCCGATGTGATGGAAGTCTTCCGCGTGGGCACCTGATAGAGCTTTATGAGAATTGTAGTACAACGAGTAAAAAGAGCATCCGTGTCGGTGGATGGGGAACTGATCTCCTCCATCCAACAGGGGCTTATGGTCCTGCTTGGCGCAGGTGACGGTGACAGCGAAAAAGACGCCGAATTCCTGATGCGCAAAGTTTGTTCCATGCGCATTTTTTCCGATGAGCAGGGAAAGATGAACCTTTCCGTCCGCGATGTAGGTGGCGGCATCCTGCTGATTTCCCAGTTCACCCTCTACGGGGAAGCAAAAAAGGGGAATCGCCCCAGCTTTATCCGCGCCATGGAGCCTGTTCGTGCAAAAGAGCTTTACGAGTATGCCGCATCTTTGATCGAAAAAGAGGGCATCCCCGTGGGCATGGGTGTGTTCGGTGCCGATATGAAGATCGACATGCTTTGCGACGGCCCTGTGACGATCCTGCTTGATACGGACGAAAAATAAGGAATTGGAACAATGAAAGTTTTGCCGCTTGTATCCTACGGGATGGATTCAAATACCTATCTGGTCTATGACGATGAAAAGACAGCCTGCGCTGTGGTGGACCCTTCGGGTGATGTAAGACAGATCGATTCTGCACTCAGCCAACTTAATATGCAGCTTGATGCCATCATCTTGACTCACGGTCACTTTGACCATATCGATCTGGTGGAAGATTTGGCACTGAGCAAACACTGCCCCGTGTACATCCATCGGGAGGATGCACCCATGCTGCACGACCCCAGATTGAATCTTTCGGTACTCTTTGGCACGAATTACGTTGCCAATGTGCAGGAAAAGGCACTTTCCCACGGCGATACCATCACTCTCGGTGGGGAAGAGCTGCAGGTCATCCACACCCCCGGCCATACGCCCGGCGGCGCCTGCTACTATGCAAATGGTATTCTTTTAAGCGGTGATACGCTTTTTGACGGCAGCATCGGCAGAACCGACTTTCCCCGTGGCAGCATGACGGACCTTGTGCATTATGCAAAGGCGCGGCTTTTTACGCTGCCTGATGACACCCGTGTCTATCCCGGTCACGGCGGTGCCACTACCATTGAACGGGAAAAACGGTATAATCCATATCTTCGCGGAGACGGCGTATGATCATTATCAATACAAAACTGGATGATGTGTTCCACGAATCGGAAGAACTGATTCGTCTGTTCCTTGGCATGACGCCCGTGCGTCGTGAAGCTGAAAATGGGGAAGAAGTGGAATACGAGATCACCATCGATACAGAGAAAAAAGACGGTGCATGGTTTGCATCTGCATTTGCCCACGACAGGGATATTCCCGTGCAGAAAGCAAGCTACGATTGCATCGGAGAAGGCGAGTTGCTTGATCGCCGTGCAAGAAGCCGTGCGGTGAAGTTTGCACTGTTTCGCCTGATGAAACTTCTGCTTCCCGATTCCTACACTCCCTGGGGCTCGCTTACGGGCATTCGTCCCACCAAGCTTCTTTATGAGTATATGTCCCGTGGAATGTCGGCGGAGCAGGCAGGCAAAATGCTGCACGAAAACTACGGCGTTCGCCAGGACAAGGTTGACATCCTGCTTGATATCGAGCGGATGCAGCGCGGCGTGCGCGACACCTTGCCCCAGAACATGCTGGATGTGTACATCGGCATTCCGTTTTGCCCTTCCAGATGTGAATATTGCTCCTTTGCATCCTGCGATGTGAAGAAGTTTGGTCATCTTCGTGATGCCTACATGGATGCATTGCTCAACGAAATGCAGCTGATGCGCCAATATATGGACAAAAATGACCTGCACACCGGCAATCTTTACATTGGCGGCGGTACACCCACCGCGCTGGAAGACGACCAGCTTCTGCGCTTGTTGGAAGCTTGCAAAGATTTTGTACCTGCAAGCGGTGAATTCACACTTGAAGCAGGACGTCCCGACACCATCACCGAGTCCAAGCTTTTAATGGCCCGTGACCACGGTGTGTCCCGTATCAGCATCAATCCCCAGAGCATGCATGACATCACATTGCAGCGCATCGGTCGCCGCCACATGGCAGATGAGATCGAAAAATCCTTTGCACTTGCAAGAAGCCTTGGTTTTGATTACATCAATATGGACCTGATCGCAGGTCTGACGGGGGAGACACCCGAGATGTTTGCATCGTCCCTTGATCGCGTGATGGCTCTTTCTCCCGAAAACATTACTGTCCACACGCTGTCCATCAAGCGTTCTTCCATTTTGCATGAGAATCTTTCAAAAAGCGAACGCACTGCGGCGCAGGATGTGGACGATATGGTGCAGCATGCGCGAAGAGTCCTCAAAGACGGCGGCTGGTATCCCTACTACCTGTATCGTCAAAAGTATATGTCGGGCAACCTTGAAAACGTGGGCTATGCAAAAGAAGGCACCCAGTGCATCTACAATGTGGACGTAATGGAGGAGACCCATTCCAACCTTGCCATGGGCGCAGGTGCCATCACCAAGTGGTTTGATAAGGAACCTTATCTGATCCGCCGCGCGGCAAACGTGAAAAACGTACAGGAATATATTGCAAGAAGCAGTGAAATGGCACAGCGCAAAATGGATCTTGCCCGTGAGATGTTCCCACACCATGTATAATTTGGGAGGAAATTTATGTCTGAACAGCTTCATGAACGTGTAAATTATTGGTTTGAACAGCAGGGATATAACTGCGCGCAGGCAGCTGCCATCGTCATTGCGGAGCAGATGGGCATGGATATTTTGCCCTTTGCCAAAATGCTCAACGGCTTTGGCGGCGGTATCGCAGGTTCCCGCAACGTCTGCGGCGCACTGACAGGTGCCATTGCGGCCATCTGCATGGCGCGCGGCAACGGTGAAAGTCGTGCACAGGACCTGGATGCTTTCAACAAAACAAACGATTATGCAAAACGCATGTTTGCGGCATTTGAAGAAAAGTTCTCCACATCCCTTTGCTGTGAGCTTACGGGTGTCAAAAGAGGGGACGAGGAAGCACGCATCGCCTTTGCAAAAGACGGCCATGCCAGAGTGTGCAACCCCTGCGTGTATGCCGCATGTGAAATAGCGTTGCAGATTTTAAGCGAATAACCTCGCATGGTTCGAACCGATTCGGTTTCTTCGGGCAGATTTGCGCCCATACTTCGTTTTTGTCCTTGGTAATCCGTTCAGGATTGCCTGCGGGCAATGCCTTGTCTGAACTCAAATCTGATCCGAATAAACTGCACAGCACATTTGGGCGAGGAATGTTCGAGAGATTTTGGTTGAAGAGGATTCGCCTTAACTGGACGTTAGGGTGAAACCGATGAGACCAAAAGATCCGGACAGGACTGCCCAAATGCGGATCGGGTCGAATCATGTGAGGTTAAGCATAAATAATAGTGCATAAAAGCGGTTTGTGGCCTAAAAAAGGCTTTGCAAACCGCTTCTTCTTTGATATAATACTGTAGTAATGTTATCCGCTGAAAAAATCCAGCCATACGGAAAGCGGACCGATGGCGATACCATAAGGGGGAGATTCCAATGAAATCTTATCAGACCGCTCAGATTCGCAACGTTGCGATCGTCGGCCACAGCGGTGAGGGTAAAACGACCCTGACCGAAGCAATGCTTTACAACGCAAAAGTCATCGACAGAATGGGCAAGACCGACAACGGTTCCACCGTCTGTGACTATGATCCCGAAGAGGCAAAACGCCAGATCTCCATTACTGCAGCTGTTGCTCCCATGGATTGGAAGAACTGCCGCGTAAACGTGATCGACGTTCCCGGTTACTTCGACTTCGTTGGTGAAATGAACGCCGCACTGGAAGTTGCTGATGCAGCTATCATCGTTGTAAACGGTGTTTCCGGTCCCGCAGTCGGTACCGAGAAGGCATGGAATGCCTGCAAAAAGCAGAATCTTGGCCGTATCCTGTTTGTCAACAACATGGATCGTGAGCACGCAAACTTCAACAAGACCATCGAAGCTCTGCAGGAGCAGTTTGGTTCTTCCGTTATTGCTCTTCAGGAAGCAATTATGGAAAACGAGAAGTTTGTCGGTTACATTGATATCATCGAGCAGAAGGCTTATCGTTTCGACGGTAAGGGCTATGCTGAAATTGAGATCCCTGCAGAGTATGCAGACAGCGCAGAGGCACTTCGCGAAGGTCTGATGGAAACTGCAGCAGGTACCGATGAAGAACTGATGGAGAAGTACTTCGAGGAAATGGAACTTTCCAACGAAGAAATCCTTCGTGGTCTGCATCTTGGTATGCTCGACGGTTCCGTTGCTCCCGTTCTTTGCGGCGCAGCAGCTCCCAACCTTTGTGTTAACAAGCTTCTGGATTGCATCGTAGAATTTGTTCCTTCTCCCGACGCACGTCCCGCAGCAGTTGCTACCGACGTAAAGGCAGAGGACGAGATCGAGGTTGTATGCGATTCTACCGCACCTTTCAGCGCACGCGTCTTCAAGACCGTTGCTGACCCCTTCGTTGGCAAGCTGTCTCTGTTCAAGGTTATGTCCGGTACTCTTACCAGCGATATGACCATCTACAACCCCAACGTTGGCAAGAACGAAAAGCCCGGCAACCTTTACAGCATGTGCGGTAAGACCCAGACCGGCGTTTCTCAGCTTGTAGCAGGTGACATCGGCGCAGTTGCAAAGCTGCAGTACACCCAGACCGGCCACACCCTGTGCGATGCAGGCAAGCAGGTCCAGTTCCCCGCAATCAAGTTCCCCAAGCCCTCCATCTCGTTGGCAGTTTACGCAGGCAAGCAGGGTGAAGAAGATAAGGTCTTTGGCGATCTTGCACGTCTTGCTGAAGAAGATCCTTCCTTCACCGTCAAGAAGAGCGAGTACACCAACGAAACCCTCATCAGCGGTCAGGGTGAGACCCATATCGATATCATCACCATGAAGCTGAAGAACAAGTTCGGTGCAACCGCAGTTCTTCGCGATCCCATCATTCCTTATCGCGAAACCATCCGTAAGACCGTCAAAGCCCAGGGCCGTCATAAGAAGCAGTCCGGTGGCCATGGTCAGTTCGGTGATTGCTGGGTAGAGTTCTCTCCCATCATGGACGGCAGCGCAGACTTCATCTTTGAAGATCGCGTCGTCGGCGGCGCAGTACCGCGTAACTTCATCCCCGCAGTTGAAAAGGGTCTGCGTGAAGCAATCCTCAAGGGTGTCCTTGCAGGCTTCCCCGTAGTGAACTTGAAGTGCGCTCTGTATGACGGTTCTTACCATCCCGTTGACTCCAACGAAATGGCATTCAAGACCGCAGCATCCCTTGCTTTCAAGAAGGGTATGGCTGAGGCAAGCCCCGTTCTGCTTGAGCCCGTCTATCACGTAGAAGTTATCGTCCCCGGTGATTACATGGGCGACGTTATGGGCGACATGAACCGTCGTCGCGGTCGTGTTATGGGTATGGATCCCATGGACGACGGCATGCAGAAGATCATCGCTGAGGTTCCCGAATCCGAGATGTTCAAGTATGCAACCGACCTTCGTTCCATGACCCAGGCTCGCGGCAGCTTTGATATGTGGTTCGAGCGCTATGAACAGTGCCCCGAAAATATCGCATCCAAGGTTATCGAGCAGGCTAAGAAGGACGCAGACGAAGACTGATTTTAAGTCAAAACACAAACGGTGCAGTTCAATCGAACTGCACCGTTTTTTATGTTAATTTACTTTTCGTTTGTGAAAAGATAGATCGCAATGGCGATGATGGCAATGCTCATCATACCGATGGCAGAATAAAGATCAAGCTGTTTTAAGATGGAAAGCACAAGTCCTGCCACACCCATGGCAAGTGCGACCGCTTTGCAGATGAGGGAAACAAGATTACCCTTGGGTGCCTCCGTAGCTTTCTCTTGATTCTTCTTGCACTGCATCAGTTCATCCACGCTTACACCAAGTACTTCCGCAAGCTTGGGCAGGGTGCTGACGTCGGGGAAGGCAAGGTCGCGCTCCCATTTGGAGACGGCCTTGTCGGTAACACCCATTTTCTGCGCCAGGTCCAGCTGGGTCATGTTATGTTCTTTTCGAAGGGCGGCGATCATGGCGCCCATTGTCTGTTTGCTCATTGGAAAAACCTCCGTTGTTTTGCTTGATTTCATCCTATCATGGATGCGTTTTTTAATCAACCGACAGCTGGTTTAGTCAACTAAACCTGTGGTTTATCCAAAAATCAACCGTGGGACAGGGGAAAAGCACACGAAGTTTACAATTCCTTTTCGATAACCAAACTTTACAAAAACAGAACGATCAAAAATAAAATCCATGCTTGAAAAATGCTGAAAAAGCGAATTCGCAACCAAAAGTTGCGAAAATATCCACTTTTGGTTGGTTGTACTATGGACAAGGATGGTATAGTATAGTATTATGAAATACAAAGGGGGTGCCAAAAGATGACAATTGGTGAAAAAATCGCTCAGCTTCGTATGGCAGCCGGTATTTCGCAGGAACAGCTTGCCGAACGGGTGTCTGTTTCCCGCCAGTCCGTTTCCAAATGGGAGATGGATCAGGCGCTTCCGCAGATCGATAAAGTCATTCAGCTTTGTGAACTGTTTGAAATTTCCACGGATGAACTGCTTCACGATAAAATCGAAATTCACCGCAATGCACCCGGTGCACCGGTGAAGAATAAATACTTTGGTACTGACGGCTTCCGCGGGGAAGCAAACCTGAACCTGACGTCCATGCAGGCGTATCGGGTCGGCCGCTTCCTTGGCTGGTACTATGCAAGTGAACTTTCCGGCTGCAACAAGGCAGGGTATCGTCCACGCATCGTCATTGGCAAGGACACCCGACGTTCCAGCTATATGCTTGAGTATTCCATCGTGGCAGGTATTACCGCTTCGGGTGCAGACGCTTACATGCTGCATGTTACCACAACGCCCAGCGTGTCCTACGTGACCCATCAGGATGCGTTCGATTGCGGCATCATGATCACCGCATCCCACAATCCTTACTACGATAACGGCATCAAAGTCATTAACCGTTATGGTGAAAAGCTGGATGACCAAACCACTGCTCTGATCGAAGCTTATATCGACGGCAATATGCGTGCGTTGGGCATCTCAGCGCCTGACTTGCCTTTGGCAAGCCGCGAGCGCATCGGCTGCATCGTGGACTATGTGGCAGGCAGAAACCGCTACATCGCCTATCTGATCTCTCTTGCGGGCCATTCCTACCGCAATCTTCGCATCGGTCTTGACTGTGCCAACGGTGCATCCTGGATGATCGCCCGCGCGGTCTTCGGTGCATTGGGTGCACAGACCGTGGTCATCGGTGCAGATCCCGACGGACTGAACATCAACAGCGATTGCGGTTCCACCCATATTGAACGCTTGAGTCGTCTTGTAAAAGAACAGCATCTTGATCTTGGCTTTGCCTTTGACGGCGACTGCGACAGATGTATAGCGGTGGATGAAAACGGCAACACGGTCGATGGCGATATGATGCTCTACATCCTTGGCAAGCGACTGAAATCCCGCGGAATGTTAAACGGCGACACCGTGGTTGCGACCATTATGTCCAACAGCGGTCTTGTTACCAGCCTTGCAAAGCTTGGCATCAAGTGCCGTCAGACTAAGGTGGGTGACCGTTTCGTCTACGAGTGCATGCAGGAAAATGACTTTTCCCTGGGCGGCGAGCAGACGGGTCATGTCATTTTGAAGAAGTACGCAACCACAGGTGACGGACTTCTGACCGCAATCATGCTGACGGAAGAACTGTGTGATACCAAGGCAACACTTTCTGAATTGACCGAGCAGATCAATCTTTATCCCCAACATACGCTGAACGTCTATGTGAAGGATAAGGCAGCTGTCATGGCAGAT
Source organism: Clostridia bacterium (assembly GCA_017935825.1). Lineage (GTDB taxonomy): Bacteria > Bacillota > Clostridia > Christensenellales > Maliibacteriaceae > RGIG9107. The sequence goes on along the minus strand of JAGBGW010000070.1, from coordinate 1,471 downwards.
TCCGCTGTGCAGCAGGAAAAGACGGAAATTGAAAAGCTGATCGACGGCAACGGACGCGTGCTGCTTCGCCAAAGCGGTACCGAATCCGTCATCCGCATCATGATCGAAGCGCAAACCGAAGCGCAGTGTGTGGAATATGCACAGCGCATTGCAAATACGATGAAACAAAGGGGGCACTGTCTTGATTAAAAAAGTGCGAACTGAGGAACTGTATGATTGTCAGGTTCCGTATCTTGAAAAACTTTTCGCAGGGGCTGAATATCCCTGGGAAATGCTGCCCAAGATCAAAGGCTACATTGCCGAACTGATCGAAGGCGGTATGGAAGGCTTTACGGAAATTTCCGAAGGTGTATGGGTAGGGGAGAACGTTAAAATCTATCCCACCGTCACCATTGAGCCGCCGGCCATTATCGGTGCAAATACCGAAATTCGCCCCGGTGCATTCCTTCGCGGCAATGTGATCACCGGTCGCGGCTGTGTCATCGGCAACTCCAGTGAGCTGAAAAACTGCGTGCTGCTTGACAAAGTACAGGTGCCGCACTACAACTATGTGGGCGATTCCATCCTTGGTAACCGTGCGCACATGGGCGCTGGCTCCATCTGCTCCAACCTCAAAACCGACGGCAAACCCGTCGTCATCCATGGGGAAGAAGATATCGAAACCGGTCTTCGCAAGATCGGCGGCATTCTGGCAGATGGCGCAGATATCGGCTGCGGCTGCGTGCTCAACCCCGGTACCGTCATCGGCAGAAACACTTCCGCCTACCCCTTGAATGCACTTCGCGGTGTCTTCCCTGAAGGCTGCATCATCAAGAGCCAGACCAATATCGTAAAACGCGTATAAAATCCATTTACATAAGACTATTTTTCGGAGGAAAAACAAAATGAAATTCATCACCGTCAACACCTATGAAGAACTCAGCCGCAAAGCAGCAATGCTCATCGCCGCACAGATCATCTCCAAGCCTGACTGCGTGCTTGGTCTTGCAACCGGTTCCACCCCCGTTGGTGCTTATGAAGAGCTGATCAAGATGAACAAAGCAGGCGACATCGATTTTTCTACCGTTCGCTCTGTCAACCTTGACGAGTATGTCGGTCTTGACGGCACCAACGACCAGAGCTATCGCTACTTCATGGATGTGAATCTGTTTAACCACGTCAATATCGACAAGGCAAACACCTATGTTCCCAGCGGCATTGCTGAAGACTTTGAGAAGGAAGCAGCAGAGTATGATGCACGCATCGAGGCTTTCGGCGGCATCGACCTTCAGCTTCTGGGCCTTGGTCTTGACGGTCACATCGGTTTCAACGAGCCCGACGAGATTTTCATCAAGCCCACCCACACCGTCGTTCTTGACGAGTCCACCATCAAGGCAAACGCTCGTTTCTTCGAGAAGGAAGAAGATGTACCGCGCAGCGCTATCACCATGGGCATGGGCGCAATCATGTCCGCTAAGAAGGTCGTCCTTGT